>JBARUP010000025.1:0-20138 GCA_049645805.1 Nodosilinea sp. | reverse complement strand
TGCTCCGCCTCGATCGAGCGGATGATTTCCTCTGCGTTCATAGGGCCTGCAAATGTGCACAGTCTACGATTATAGACGGTAAAGGTGGCTAACTCACGCCCCACCTGATATTTTTCTGTAACCGAGTGTCTGCAATTCTTGCAATTGTTCGGTTTGGTGCTGCTGGATGAGACCTTTTTGGGTAGCTCTGGGCATAGTGACTATTGGAGCATGCCCCCTGAATCTGAATGAACCTCTTTCCCACTGGCCATGTCTACTCTACCTCTTGACTCTGTTCCCCAGGGAGATCGACCTCGCCTCACTGCCACTAACGCCTCCTGGGAGATGCTAGACGCGATCGCATCGCCGCTGTGGATTACGGATCAGCACCATCGCTGGATCTTTCTAAATAAGGCCTGCGCGCTGCTGGTGGGCAATGACCGCTGGGCTCTAGTCGGGCAGCGGGAAATCGACGTGCTGCCGCTCGGTGTGAGTCAGGAGGTGGCAGCTGCAGGGCAGCGCGCGATTGCCAATGGTGAAGCGCAAACCTTTGCTGTAGATATGGTCGACGCCGCCGGGGATCATCGGCGCTTAATGGCAACTTCATGGCGTTTTTTTACTTCAGAGGGTGACCTGCGGCTGATGGTGAACCTGCAGGACGTTACCCCTTTACACCAGGTAGAAAAAACGCTGCAGCGCCAGTCGGAGCGTGAGCGGCTGCTGGGAGCTATAGCTCAACACCTGCTGCAGTCGCTAAGTTCTGAAGATCTGCTGCAAACAACGGTACACGAGGTGCGCCGCTTTTTGCGCGTCGATCGGGTGCTGTTCTACAGCCTTGACCCTGACCACAGCGGAGTCATTGCTGAGTCGACTAACAGCACCCTGGCTAAATCGCCCATCGCCCAGGCCAACCTGGACTTTGTTCCGGTTGATCTAGTTCGCTACCGCCAGGGGGAGATAGATGTGGTCGATGACATGGCTATGGCTCACCGGCCTCTAGCCAAACTTGAGCAGGCGCAGGTCAAGGCCTCCATAACTATACCCATTGTACAGGGGACGTCGCTCTACGGACTGCTCTGCGCCCTTAGCTACACTAGCCCTCGAACCTGGGCCGACTGGGAAATCGAGACCCTGCGCGAGGTGGCGGCTCAGGTAAGGGGAGCTATCAAGCAGGCCCGCCTCTATAAACAGGTGCAGCGGCTTAACACCGACCTAGAGCAGCAGGTGGCTCAGCGTACTGAGCAGCTGCAAACGGCGCTTGAGTTCGAGGCTACGCTCAAACGTATTACCGACCGAGTGCGTGACAGCCTTGATGTAAACCAGATTATGCTGACTGCCGTGAAGGAACTGACCGAGGCTCTAGAGGCAAAGGGGTCGAATACCTCGCTCTACGACCTCGAGCAGGGTACGTCAACCATTTACTACGAATACAACAGCTCTAGTCCTTCTTACCAAGGTCGGGTAGCTCAGATGGAGGCTTTCCCTGAGGTATATCATCAGCTACTGGACGGGCAGTACTTTCAGTTTTGCTCGGTGGAACCCAACCCGGTGCGGGGCTACGTAGCCATGCTGGCCTGCCCAATCGTAGATGACCGGGGGGTGCTGGGTGACCTATGGCTGATTAACGGGCGCGACTACGGGTTTGACGACATTGAGATTCGTCTAGTGCAGCAGGTCGCTAACCAGTGCGCGATCGCTATCCGTCAGGCGCGGCTTTACCAGGCGGCCCAGTCGCAAGTCGCTGAACTAGAGCGGCTAAACACGCTCAAAGATGATTTCCTCAGCACGGTTTCCCACGAGTTGCGGACTCCAGTGACCAGCATGCGGGTTGCGCTGCAGCTGCTTGGAGTAACGCTCAACCAGGAGTTTGATCTAACTGCCGACCTTCAAAGACCAAGGTCTGAACAAACGCGCATTGGCCGCTACTACAGCATTTTGCAGGAGGAGTGCGAGCGCGAAATCAGCCTTATCAACGATCTGCTTGACCTCCAGCGGCTGGACGTGGGCAACCATCCCATTCAGCCGGAGCCGATTTTGCTTGACACCTGGCTAGCGAGATGGATTGATAGCTTTGTCGCTCGGGCGAGGAGTCGTGACCAGACTCTGCGACTAGTTACGGCTCCGGCTCTGCCAGTGCTGCACACTGACCTAGCCAGCCTAGAGCGAGTGCTGGCAGAGTTGCTCAACAACGCCTGCAAGTACACGCCGCCGGGTGAGCATATTACCCTCTCTGTTATGCCCAGACCGGGGGCTCTCGTTGACCAGATAGCTATCTCCCTGACTAACACCGGGGTGTCTATTCCGGCGGAGGAAATGCCTCGCATCTTTGATAAGTTTTACCGCGTCCCTAGTGCTGATCCCTGGAAGCAGGGCGGTACAGGGCTAGGACTGGCCTTAGTTAGAAAGCTGACTAGGCACCTAGGAGGAGATGTAGATGCCGCTAGCAGCGATAATCAGACCTGCTTTACGATCACCCTGCCTACTCAGTTAGCCCTGACCCGATAGGATGAGGGCAGGTTTCCTCATCCTATGGTGAACGCTATGAACAGCGCTAGTAACGAAGCTCCGGTGGTGTACTCTGGACAGTTTGGTGACTACACCATCACGGCGGCTGATCGCCGTGGCGTGGTGCTCTACCGTGCTGGCCTAATGGTAGCAGCGCTAGCCTTTGGGGCGGGTAGCGCGATCGCGCTTTTCTTTCCTCAAGATCCGGCGCTGGTACAGGCTATCAGCGTGTTCTATACCCTGTTTTGGCTGGCGCTGGGCCTGAGCCTAGCTACCATTCATATTTACCTAGTACCCCTGCATCGCCTGCTGCAGGGCGTTTGGCTAGCCGGGGGCGCAGCGTCTTTGCTACTCTCCCACGGCATCGACGGTCCCCTAGCCCAGACGGTGGTAGAAACGCCTGCGGTATTGTGGGGTATAGGCTTTACCTTTGTAGCGCTAACCGGCATCTTCTTCAAAGAAGCCTTCTGCTTCAATCGCCTGGAGACCAAGCTGCTGACGCCGCTAGTACCGCTGCTGCTGCTGGGACATTTGACAGGCTGGCTGTCTCTATCTGCTGAGCAGGGACTGCTTGCTGCTTGGGCCGCATTGTTTTTTGTGTTCGCCCTGCGTAAGGCTGTACAACCCATCGTTCCCGATATTGGCGATAAATCAGTATTTGCCTATCTCAAGCAGTCACGCGGGAATCAGGCGGGTCTAAGTTGAGCGGTATTTAGGTTTGCGATCTAGGGGGCTGCTTATCAGACTGGCTTAGCTGGTTTTCTGCAAACTAGGTCTGATATTAAGTACTGCTTGGCCAACCCCCTACTGGGAAGGGCGAATGCTATACGCCTCGGGCATAGCTGCGCCAACGCCCCTACAGTCTGCTCTTTCATCGAATCGAGGTTTTTGAGTTCGGATTTGGTATGATCCAGCTCAATCTTGGTAGCTACATCCTTGAGAAAGCCCCTACTGCGGCCTGATAGCGTTCTAAACTCAGCGGTTGACCAAAGTCGGGTTTGTCGGATCTTCGGCCTAGAATCCACTGGTAGACTTCCACAACTTGACGAGCTTTTGCGTCCCAAGTAAAAAGTTCAAATATTCGTCCTATAGACTTCTCGGACTTTTCCACAAGAGCGTCAGGATCTTCGCAGATGGCCATGATGGTTTCCCTGAACTGACGGATGATTCCCTCGCGATCGCTAAGATCAATCAGGTAGCCTGTCTCAGATGTGGTCAATTCTGGTGGTCCGCCGTAATTGACAACTACGGGCACTACTCCTGAGGCCATAGCTTCTAACACGACGGCTCCGCCAAACTCGCGGATACTTGGAAAGGTGAACAGATGAGTCTGCTTTAGCCTTTCACCTATTTGCTTTTGTTCGACAAAGCCCCATAGAGTGACGCTATCTTGAACACCCATTTCTGCCACCATTTGCTGTAGCTGCGGCATCATAGGACCGTCGCCATACACGTCTAGGGTGACTTTACCGTCTAGCAGCAGTGGACGAATAGCCTCAATTAGCATGTCTGGCCCCTTGTAGGGCACCAGCCGACCGATAAAGGCTAGCTTCAGAGGCAGTTGATAAGATCTTTTCGTATGTTCGGGTCTTTGAAATATAGCGGGATCAATGCCATTCTCAGGAATATAAACCTTTTTGTCAGCGTAGGCGCTGGGTATTTCGTCAGAGGTGGATTGAGAGGCGACAAGAATAGCTGAGGCTTTCTCCAGGGTGCTCTTATACCCCGGCAGCAGCTTGTAGATGTCTCTAATGTAAGAAAGCCACTCATTCTCTGCCCTACGGCTGCTGTCGAAGGCTTTGGGCCACGGTACTCCGCCGTTCAAAGGACCCACTACAAAAGGAACACCGATACTGGCGCAGCGCTTGGCAAGCAGGCTCGGGCAAGTAGGGCTGAGAGGCGTGATGCGATGGACTAAGTCATACTTGCCAGTCTGCAAATCTTGCCTAAACTTTTTCCAAACTAAGTGCTCAAAAAAGGGGTAGGTTAGCGACGACATCGCAGTTACTATTGTCCACCCCTTACCTTTGCCGCCTGCTAGCAGTTCAGCTAGTCGGGTCGCGGGAGCTGCGACTCTCTCTGTATCTATGCTGGTAAAATCAACGCCTTCTACCAAGCCAGCTCGCTCAATCTCGGGCTTGTTGCGAACTTGGGTGACTAAATGAGCGTCGGTGAGTCGGCGGATAGCCGCAGAGTGAGACCACCCTAGCAAGGGCACGCTCGTCCATTCGGGATTGGCTCCTTCAGCTACTAGCAGCACCTTCAATCTTGAGTTGTCGCTATTCATAATTTATTTGCGATTTGGTAAGATTTTGTCTATGGCTGCAGCGACAAAACTAGAGCCATCTACTTGATTTAACTGCACGCTTGGCTTCAGAGACAAAACTAGAGGTATCTATTTACTTTAATTACACGTTAATATTCTATTCTTGAGCACAAGCTAAATGTTCTACCTCTCAGAATATATTTCCTTCGTTTTGGACGACCGATGTGCAAAATCAGATATTTTCTTCACTCTGTCTTTAAACGCCGAGTGCGTGAGCTGGAATTGACATACGTGCTTCTTTTTGTGGCAATAGAGATGTCGAGTACACTTTGAATTCTCATTTTAATGAACTATGTCCACATGCCGACTTTCTGTCGGCTAAAGCGCTGTTAATAAAGCTCAAGGTAGAGAAGTGTTTTATGACGAAGTCAGCCATAAAATTGTTCCTAGGCAAGATCTCAGAAAGACCTTGTTTGCTAAATCAACACTTCGCATACGCGTAGGATTGGTCAGCAAGAAAACTGAGAGTTTATAACAACTTGCGTTAAAACTTACAAGGGTTGATGATTCAAACAATTTCAGCAGTATTACTCCGGACGGCTTTGAGACGTTCTTTAAGGTTTGACCCTTCAGCGTGGCATTGAGGCCGTAGTCAAAAGTCTGAGACGCCAACATTCGGAAGGAGTGGCGGTGAGCTGCTGCAGTCAAACCAGGGGAGAGGTAACAGTTGGCACAAAGACAGGAACAGTGGTCGGGGGAAGACTTTGGCTAGAGTATCTCATTCCTACAGGACAAAAAGCGATACCTGATCAATTTGACCCGGTATCGCTGGAAGCCACAGGACTCTAAGCCTATTAATTGAGAGTAGAGGATGTAGATGAACTTGATGTGGCAGCGAGACTAAACTCCTCCCGTAAACGTTGACCAAAGATCTCGCCAGACCCAGTTGCAGACTCAATGCCTCGGTGGTAGCCCCATAGCGCTAGCATCTGAATACAAGCCAATTTCTCAGACCAAGACATGGGGTAGCGATAGATATCCCCTAGATACTCCCTCAGCTTAACTAAGCCATTCAGGTGCGGCGATCGCTTAGCTTTTGGATTAAAGAAACTCTGGCGCTCCTGCCAACCCGTGAGGCTGCAGAAAGCACTCATGTGATCACGCCGAGAGAAGAGGTAATCTTCTACATATCCTACGTCGGCTTGCAAAAGCATATCTACTAAGAAGCTGCGGTCATCACCTGGAAAACCGCGAAACAGCTTAGTTTTCTTAACCAAATCCGTTCTCATCACGCCATGTACTTCAGGCAAGTAGCCACCCCATAAAAGACGCCAGAAACGCTCACTAGGATGGGCATGACTAAGACGAACTTCCCCGTCGAGATTGTCAATCCGAATACTTTCCTCGTTAATGACGTAGGAACGACTGTGAGCGACACCAATCGATGGACTTGTGTCTAATAATTTAATGCACTTCTCCAGATATTCTGGATGGATTAAGTCATCATGGGAAGCCCACTTAAAATAAGGAGCATCAGCATGCTCAAAAAGGGCATTATGATTTCCAGACGCGCCAAGATTCTCAGGATGAAGAACATAGAGAATGCGCTCGTCTTGCCTGGCATATTGTCGACAGATTTGCTCAGTCAAATCAGTTGACCGGTTGTCACCAATAACAAGCTGAAAGTCTGTCAAGGTCTGAGACAAAATCGATTCAATTGTCTCTTCGATATAGTCTGCACCATTATAAACAAGCAGGCCAACAACTATCTTCAAGCTATGTTTTGAAGTATTCAAAATGTTAAAGCTCCACTTTCTTATGCCGTTTACCTGACACTAATTAAATTTGTTTTTAAGCAAACAAGTAGATGTAGATGTTCTAAACTGACAGCGCGGTTAGGTGAGTTTCTACCTGCTTATACTGCATAGCATTGACTCACATACTTCATTTAGATTTAGCTAGTGCCAGCTTAACCCTGACCTAAGTCATAATTGTGAATAACTAATGAAATCGAATATATGGTACGTAAAAATTCTCTAAATAGCAGGGTAAGTGTAGGGAAAAAAAGTGAGAAATTGTGGCTGTAGGGGAACAAATGCACTGGTACAGTCGCTATATCGTTCAGTCATGATGCCGCTAATAGCCGAATTATTAGGTTTGCCCGATGTGGATGCAGAATCCTACGAAGAACGTGAGAAAGGGTTGGTTATAGAGATAGAAGTCAATACGGATCCAACACAGATTCAGCCCGTTGTCCTCGTTGCAGAATCTTGAGCCCTTATCTTCACCAGAATCATGGCTATCTCGTACGGGACCTGTTCATTAGTTACTACCAGAAGACCTGGTTGCGGGGCAATCACCGTCAGTTTGAGCGTGCCGCCTGCGGCATCACCTTCAGCAAAGACCTTGCTTTTTGAGTGCCGCCACATCTACACCGACCGCTATGCTGAGGCAGTGGTACAGCAAGTGGTTCATAGTGACACGGGCGATGTTGCTCGCTATTAGGGGTTGAGTGAAGACGTCGTGTGGTCGATGGTGGAGTATGTAAGCGTAAAAAAGTCCCTATCGACTTGAAGGGACTGTGGCGATTAGGGATAGACGAAAACGCCTTATGGAAAGGGCATAGGGACTTTGGGGCGGTGTTGAGCGACCTCAATACCCATAGCCTGATTGATATGGCATCCTCGCGTACGCATCGCGATATCGAAGCAGTGCCGAAGCCTTTGGGGGCTGACGTGTTAGGAAACATTTGAAGCTCATCAAACGCTTGGGCTACGGCTTCAGGAAATTTCAGCGGTTCAGGTTACGCTGTTTGATGTAGTGGCATTTTCCTCGTATGGCTGCATAGCCAATCCGGTAGAGCCGGATGTTTTAGCATTAGGATAGCCGTCGCCTGACCTGATGCCGACGTCTTTACTCAGTTTGAAACCGCTTTAACTATGCCTGCCATCCCCGGCTCTAAAACACCATTCTGGCGTCGTGCGCCCCGACTGATTCTGCGCCCTTTAAACTACTTTGAAGACAACTATCGCCGCTATGGGCCGGTGTTTCGGGTGGGAGAGGGGTTGCCGCCCTCAATCTACATCGCTGACCCAGCGGTGATTCAGGCTGTGTTTCAGGCTGATGCGGCCAGGTTTCACGTGCCGCTTCAGAGCGCGGGCAGCGGCCTAACCTTTTTGCTGGGCGACCAGTCGCTGCTGCTGCTGGATGGGGAGCGCCACCGCCGTCACCGCCGGTTGCTGATGCCGCCGTTTCATGGCGATCGCATGCGAGCCTACGGCGATGTGATCTGTACTTTAACCGAGCAGGTCATGGCAAGCTGGCAGCTGGGTGTGGCTTTCAACGTGCGGGCCGCGATGCAGGAGATCACGCTGCGGGTGATTCTTAAGGCGGTGTTTGGACTGGAAGATGGCGATCGCTACGATCGCCTACGCCAGCTGCTTAGCGCCCTGCTAGAAGGGCTAGGCACTCCCTTTAGCGCATTCTTCATATTCTTTCCAGGGCTGCAAAGAGACCTGGGGCCGATGAGCCCCTGGGGACGATTTGTGCGCATCAAGGCCGAGATTGATGCCTTAATCTATGCCGAAATCGAGGAGCGGCGGGCTCAAACTGACAGCAGCGGCGCTGATATTCTCACGCTGATGATGGCGGCGCGCGACGACCAGGGACAGCCCCTCAGCGATGGCGAACTCCACGATGAGCTGATGACGCTGCTGGTGGCAGGCCACGAGACCACTGCCTCGGCGCTGACCTGGGCCTTGTACTGGGTCCACTGGCTGCCGGAGGTAGGCGATCGCCTGCGCCAGGAGCTATACCTGGGGCCGACTCCCGACCCGCTTTCTTATCCCACTCTGCCCTATCTCACAGCGGTCTGCAATGAGACGCTGCGCATCTATCCGGTCGCGCCTACTACGGGCATTCGCATTCTCAGCCAGCCGCTGACAGTGGCAGGCTATGAGTTTCCTGCCGGTGCGGTGCTGTTTCTCAACGTCTATCTGGTGCACCATCGCGAGGATCTTTATCCTGAACCCAACACCTTCCGGCCCGAGCGCTTTCTAGAGCGGCAGTACTCGCCCTCAGAATTTTTGCCCTTTGGTGGCGGCCACCGCAGCTGCATTGGTATGGCCTTTGCCCTAATGGAAATGAAGCTAGTGCTAGCTACCGTGCTGCGCCACTGGGAGTTGGCCCTGCCGGAGCGCGATCGCCGCCCGCTGCGCCCCGTGCGTCGTGGGCTTACCCTGGCCCCACCGAGCAGCCTGCGGCTGATACCGACAAGTCCGCGTGTTTCTCAGCCCCTGGCGCTACCCCTTCGTTAGGGCTGCATCCACTGGGGTTGCCTCCACTGGAGCTACGCCCCCCTGCTCTAAGATTTGAGGAATTAGGTCTTCGCGACGCACGGCCATCAGGTGAACACCCTGACACACCTGCCGCGCCGCCTGCACCTGCTCGGCTGCAATTTGTACCCCCTCTTGCAGGGGGTCGGCGGCGGCGGCTAAGCGCTCAATAACGGCCTCAGGGATCTGGACGCCGGGCACGTTGCGGTTAATAAAATTGGCATTTTTGGCTGATTTGAGCAGAAAAATACCGGCCAAAACAGGGCGGTTGTATCCTGCTGCTACCTGGTCCATAAATTTAGCCAGGCGATCAAAATCGGTGATCATCTGGCTCTGAAAAAACTGTGCTCCTGCTTTAACCTTGGCCTCAAATCGTCGCTGCAGGCCCGACCAGCTGGTCGACTGCGGATCGATCGCCGCTCCGGCAAAGAGATCTAGCGCCCCGTCGGTGAGGGGACTATCGTTGCCGTCTGCCCCGTAGTTGAGCTTTTCTATCAGCTTCAGCAGCCGCACCGATTCCAGGTCAAACACTCCCCGCGCCTTGGGGTGGTCACCGGCCTTTACCGGGTCGCCTGTGAGTGCCAAAATATTGCGTAGCCCCAAGGCGTAGGCTCCCATTAGGTCGGCCTGAAGGGCAATTCGGTTGCGATCGCGGCAGGCCACCTGGCACACGGCCTCCAACCCCTGCTGCTGCAACAGCAGCGCCGCTGCCCACGACGACATCCGCATCACTGCTCGGCTGCCGTCAGTTACATTTACCGCGTGTACTCGACCCTTAAGCAGCGCCCCCATCGCCAGCATGTGTGCAGGGTCGCCCCCCTTGGGCGGCATCACCTCTGCTGTCACCAAAAACTGGTCAGCCGTGGCCGCCGCGCGCAGCCGATAACCCAGGGGTGCAGAAGCCAAACAGTCCTCCTAAGAATTTATGCGTCAAGGGTCCGCTCGTTTAGAGAGGGGTAGTTCACCAGTATATCTCGATGCCCATTGTCTCGATGATCACAAGGGCTTGGAGTAGCCCAGGGCTGTTTTTACCCGGTCTAAGGTTTGGTTGGCTAAGGCGCGAGCCTCTTCGTTCCCGGCTTTGAGAATGCTTTCGAGGTAGGAGCGATCGCCCATCAGTTCGTTAAACCGAGTCTGAATAGGGGATAGCGCTTCTACCGCTGTTTCTGCCAGCAGAGGCTTAAACTGTCCCCAGCCCATTTCGCGGCACTCAGCCGCCACAGAGGCTTTGGTCTGTTTCGACAGCAGCATGTACAGCGTTAGAAGGTTGTTGCACTCGGGCCGGGCCGGGTCATCAAACCACAGCCCGCGCTCTGGGTCGGTCTTGGCCCGCTTAATCTTTTTGACCATTACCTCCGGCGAGTCAGTTAGGTCAATGCGGCTTTGGTCGGAGGGGTCTGACTTCGACATTTTTTTGCTGCCGTCGGTCAGGCTCATGACCCGCGCCCCCTCAGGGCGAATCATCGGTTCGGGCACCTTTAGCACCGGATGCTCTTCGCTACCGAACTGAAAGTTGAGCCGACTGGCAATGTCGCGGGTGAGCTCTAGGTGCTGCTTTTGGTCTTCGCCCACGGGCACCAGATCGGGCTCATAGAGCAGAATATCGGCGGCCTGTAGCACCGGGTAGTCGAGCAGCCCAATGCTAACGTTCTCACCCTGCTTAACGGCTTTCTCTTTGAACTGAATCATCCGCTCCAGCCAGTTGAGCGGAGTGATGCAGTTGAATAGCCAGGCTAGCTCCGAGTGAGCCGACAGGTGCGACTGCACAAAGATAGTAGCTTTTTGGGGATCGATACCGCAGGCAATGTAGGTGGCTGCCACCTTGTAGGTATCTTCTGCCAGTCGGGCCGGGTCGTGGGGTACCGTAATGGCGTGCAGATCGGCCATAAACAAGAAGGCGTCGTATTCTTCCTGGAGGTCAACCCAGTTGCGGATGGCTCCCAGATAGTTACCCAGGTGCAGATTACCTGTCGGCTGGATGCCGGAAAGAATGCGCTGTTTGGCCATAGGTCAAGGGAATGGTGCGGCTACAAAGGGGACGGTGCGGAGCTAGCAGGTGGCGCAGCTCCTTACGAATCTACCCTAATCTCTGTCTGTCGCCATAGTCAGTAATCTGTCAGCGGTCAGACTTTCCTTGCCGAGATCAAATTAATTGTTTAGGTTCATAAATAGTAATAGTAGATATGGGACTCTATGAACTCTTCTACCGATTTATCGAACCGCTTACAGGAGGCGATTAAACTAGCTCAGCAGGTGCAGCAGCATCCCCAAGCTCACCAGGCCTTTCAAGACATTGTGAAAGATATTAAAGCTGAAAGCCCCCAGGCCGCTGAGCTGTTAGAGCAGCTTTGGGGGCAGTACATTAGCTCTCAGCGCTCCTCACTGTTTTGGGAGCAGCTCTCTGAGGTCGAGAAAAATCTCTCCGATCGCATGAGCGAGAGCCACATGCAGCTCAAGCAAAACTACCTCCGCCTGATGCAAGAGCAGTAGACAAAAGCACTCCTGCCCTCTCGTTGCTCTCCAGTTGATTCATTGTTTGCCGGCCGGTGCAGGCACGGCTAGGGATTTCCGTCCATCGGGACTGCTGGCGAGGAAATCTCTCGTTATAGACTCGCCCCTTCACCTAAGCCAGCCCAGCTAGACCTCAGGCGGTTCTTATCTGGGCTCTTTGCAATAGTTGTAACGCTGCCCTCCTGCCCACCATGCCTACCCGCCGCCCCCAGCATCCTTCGCGCCGTGGCCTGCTCAAATACTTCGGCCTCCTGACTGGCGCAGTGGCCCTGCCCCCTACAATTCGGGCGTTTGGAGCAGCCAGCACACCAGCATTTGCGCCGTCAGCGCTGCCGATAGACCAGCTGACGCCCGCGCCTCTGGCGGCGGCTAGCCTTAGTTCCCACCGGGTGGTACTGGTCAAAACCACCGATCGCGCGGCAGGCGTGCGGCAGGCGATCGATCAGCTTCAACCCCCGAGCTTTAGCAGAAAAACGGTTTTCATTAAGCCCAACTACAACACGGGCGACCCGGCCCCGGCCTCGACCGACACTGTTGTTCTAGAGACCCTGGTGCAGGAGATACAGCAAGCCGGGGCGACTTCGATCACTGTGGGCGATCGCTCCGGGATGGCCACCACCCGCGACGCCATGACCCAGCAGCAGGTGTTTGCCCTAGCCCAGCGCTATGGTTTTACTCCCCTGGTGTTCTCTGACATTCCCGCCTAGTCTTACCGCTGAGCGGGGTATAGAGAAGCTTTTCGCCCCGAGCATGGCGAGCTTTAGCACAGGCAGGCTGAGGGCGTAGGGCGATCGCACCCTCAGCAGCTTTTGTTCTGAAAATCGCACTGATAGATGAAGGATTCTTGCCAGTGCAGCGGGATTTCGAGCAGGTCACGTACGCCGGTAATGCCCTGGCTGATAAACAGCACCACCGCCACGGTATTGAGCGCCGCGTGGGCCAGTCGCCAGCGCTTCGACTTATAAATTTCGGGCAGGGTGGCCAGGGCAAAAATCATCAGCATCGCCGCCGTCATACCGATGTAAAAGTGCGACAGCTGCCACTCGTAGCCGCGCCGAAACACCCCCGGCTGCATGCCCAGCAGCCACAAGCCCATGCCGGTTAGGGTGGCAAAGATGGCTCGCCAGTGGCGGGCGCTAGCCCGATACAGCATCACTAAGGCTGCCAGAGTAAACACATACATAGCCACCACGAAAATCACCCGAAACGGGTCTTCGGCCCAGACATTCTCACGCGCAATGGTTTTGAAAATGGGATGAGTCAAACCCAGCAAGACTAGCCCTACCACTGCGCCGGACAGCCACTGCCCTACGCGCACGTGCTCTTTGCCCACAACGGGGGCAATAGTGGTCTTAGTCTTGCTAGCAACAGCTAGTCTGCGCTGGCGGGTCTGGGCGGCAAAGTAAACGGCAACGCCAATCAGCGGCATCACCACAGTAACCGCCAAAAACGGGTGCAGCAGTCTAAGTAAGTCGGGAGCATCTAGCATAGAGAGTTCCTCGGAGCGACGCGTTTGGAGAAAATTTTTCCTACTGTAAGCGACCGAACCAGTTTTACGCCGTGCTTCGCCCAGCATAGGCAGCACGGTGACCGCAGCACGGTCGTTTTGGCGACGATCGGGAGCTGATCTTACAGTAGCGATCGCCCTAAGCCCAAAGATTAAAACGAGATAAATGTTGCTCTAGGACCTTAGGCATCTGCTTGGCAGCGTCGCCTTTAGACTTAAAGGTGAGTCGATTTTGGGCAGGCAGGTCGAAAGGGTACTGTCCGCCCAAGTCCGATCGCTCCATCTGGGCCAGCAAAATCTGCTCGGCGGGCTTAGCATGCAGAGCGTAGCCCATTTCTACACACACGTGGGGACTAGGCACCAGCAGGGTCGTATTGCCCTCTATCCCCACAATTGGGGTGCCGTCAGCCACAAACAGCAGCGACTTGCGAATTTTGCGGGTGAGGGCACTGTTCAACCGGGCGGGGCCGTCGCTAAGCCGGTGCGATACCTCCAGCGTTAGCGGCACCCGCGATTTCTTGTTTAGACTTTCTACGGCATCGGTAAGTACCTGGTGCAGCACCTCCGCTGACTCACCGTATTCCTGCTGGTAGCAGAAGTAGATAACCGGCTCTAGGTGGGCCATCACCTCCAGCTTGGTAAAGTAGATCTCGTGGCTGATTAGGTCGATATTGGCAATTCCGTAGCCGCCGCTGCCCTCAATGTAGAACTCCACCGTTTCGCCATCGAGGTACCGCTGAAACCAGGCCGACTGCTTCACCTCAGCGCTGTCGTCTAAGAAGTCAGCCCGCAGCGCTGATTTCAGCAGGCTGTTCTTGCTCAGCCGCAGGTCGTGGGGGCGTTTTTCTAGGTCACGGGCGGGCTCGTAGGCTTCGAGATACCAGGCTTTGAGGGCAATAATGGCCATGGGGGTCATCCTCTGGGGCAGTGCGCTGGCCCGGTTGAGCGAGTGCTGGAGCGGGGCAGAAATTATCGCTTGATTCTAAGCCCAGATGAAGGCTCGTGCCGAATTAAAATCAAAAAAAATGTTGGCTTCTCCTGGGGAATTTACTAGAGCCCAGACGATTCCCGCGCTGATGGAGTCTGCACTACTGCGTTGGGGTCTACGCCCCAATCGCGGAGCCTAGCGGCTAAAAGTGCTGCTTTAGGCCAGCACCCCGTTGAGAAAAATATCTGTCAAACACTCGGCCAAGTCCTTCATAGCCTGAGGTGAGGCGGCTTCGTCGCCCAGGGTGTCTTGACTGAACCCGGCTACGGTAAACATGCCTAAAAAGACTCGGGCTACCATTCGAGCGTTCATGGGGCGATAGACGCCGCGATCCATCGCGGTTTGAAAGAAGGCTTCGGCAACGTCGATCATTTTGCCGATCACTTCGGTCTGAATTTGCTCGCGCAGCTCGGGGTGGAACTGAGCTTCCATAAAGCACACCCTCATTAGGGCCGAGTTTTTTTGCAAATTCAGCATGCGTCGCTGCATCACCTGACGAGATACAACCCCAGCAAACACCAGCGTCGTTCCATTCGCTAATACGCTGCCCTAGTCGGGCGACAATATTCTCGCTGCCTTGCCTAACCCATACTCTGCTACTCTACATCGGCATAAAGTCGCCCGCGCTTGCCTAACGTTGTCGCTAGGGTATAGACCGCGTAGAACCAGCCCGCTGCAAAAAATAGCCCTCGGCTGACGACCTTGAGCGGGTGACCGCTTTTGTTGCAGGGCGGGTGGCCCAGCACGTGACAGTCGAACAGACGACCGTAGAGCCGCAGATTCTGCCTCAGGGTGAGGTTCTTGAGCGCCAGCAAGAAGTGGTTCTGGTCGAAATTCATCTGGTAGCTGAGCGATCGCGTTTCAACGCCATGACAGCCGCCCGTCTCTTCGCCCAGGTGAACCAGGTGGGCGGCGGGGTTATACCAAATAATGTAGCCCGTCTGGCGAACGTGCAGACAAAAGTCAGACTCCTCGCGCACGGCGCTGCCGTAAAAGCGCTCGTCAAACCGCAGCCCGTGCTTGTCAAACAGCTCTCGCCGAAACGACATGTTGCATCCCCGCGCTGTTAGCACCCGCTGGGGCTGAGTAGTGTGCACCAGGTCAAGGTAGTACCAGGCAATACCGGGGTTCATGGCCTCGGCTGGCAGGTAGTCGATTTCAAAGTCTTGCTCGGCCAGCTTCATGCGGTCGAATACGCGCCCCGCCACTGCACCCACATCGGGCCGCTCTACAAAGGTGCGAGCGTGGGCGCAGAGGTAGCCGGGGGGCAGCACCACATCGTCATCGATAAAGAGAACAACGTCGCTGCGGCTGCGCTCAATGCCGAAGTTACGCGCCGCCGGTAAACTCGCCCAGGGCACCGGGTACCAGGTGATCTCTCCAGCCTTAGCCCAGGTCTCTAGCTGGCGCTGGGTTGTCGGCTGATGGGCCTGGGTTTGGTCTACCACCATCACGCTGTAGGCCGGATAGTCTTGGGCTAGCGCGCTGCGCAGGGCGTTGCACAGCACCTCCTCCCGCTGGTAGGTGGGAACAATCACAGCAATAGTGGGCCAGTCCATAGCGTTCGGCAGACGTAAGGGCTACCAGCAGTATTTCCGTTCTGAGCGTTCCCCGAGCTGCCCTAGCGTTTCTTTTAACTCCGCTTAAGGAAGCCTAGGGCAGCTCCACCGAAGTTGGTTTAGCGATATGGGGCAGCCCCCAGCCTAGCTTCTCGCGCAGCACCGTAAAGAATTCTGGCGGTTTAAGGCGTATAAACCGGGCTGAGTAGGGGGCACGGCAGATCGTGACATGGTCTTTAGGCATCATATAGCAGCCTCCGTTGCCATCTACAATCATGACTAGAGGGTCGGGATTGGCCGAGTGAATAGCCACCTGCTCGCGATCGGGAAAAACTAGCCCCCGCGACGCCAAGGAGTGAGGGCAAATAGGGATGAGCTGAGTGACCGTTACCCCAGGAGTGATTACCGGCCCGCCTGCCGACAGCGAATAGGCCGTAGACCCTGTAGGTGTAGACACAATGATGCCGTCGGCAGCAATATCAACCGGCGCGTGATGACCAATAGCCACCTCAAAGTGGCACATGCTGGTGAGCGGCTCCCGGTGCAGCACCATTTCATTAAGGCACAGGGCCTCCCAGACTAGAGCATCGTTGTGGAAGAGTCGCACCGCTAGCATGCCGCGCTCTTCTACTTCGTAGTCGCCCGCCAGCACCTGATCCATGGCCTGGGGCAGCTGGTTCGTGTAGGATTCGGTCAAAAATCCCATGTGGCCCGTGTTTACCGTCAGCAGAGGCACACCAATTGGGGCCAGCTGGCGAAAAGCCGACAGCACCGTGCCATCTCCCCCTAGCACCACCGCGAAACTCATATCAGCGTCGAAGTGGGGCGGCACCAAACTATCTAAAGGAGTGTGACAAACCGGGCGGTCGGGTCGAGAATAGCCCAAGATGCCGCCCATACCCGTCGTTAATATTACCGTGAAGCCCAGGCGAGTCAGCTTTTCCTCCCACTCGAAAGCGGCCTGACAAGCCACGGGCTTAACGTCGTTATAGATGATGCCAACCTTAGGCACAGGCGGGGTCCAACCTTACAATCGGTGCAGATGGAATAAACGAAACGGGTTCTACACCCGCTAAAATGCCGAACACGCTAGGGGGCTTATAGTTTACCTTTTCCTAGGCTACCGTTTTTTTGTCTAGCGTTAAACAGCCCATAATCGAAATGCGCGGAGTATTCGAGCATTTCAAATCTGGAGTCGTATCGTTGCCCACAGCATTGGGGTAAACCACAGCTTACGCTACGGTTATGTACCTGTGGGGTGTTGCCCAGCTGCCTGCTCTGCCTAAATGCTTTAGTTTTGCCTTTACCGCTGTGACCAGTCGCCAATCTCAGACCACTGCCTATGTCCGCATCACCCACCAGTCGTGGAGCCAGGGCCGCATTGAGGGGGAAGTGCGGGCCAACACCTACGAGTGGCAGTTTCAGTGGTGCTTCCGCCAGGGTCAGCTTAGGGTAGAGCCGTCGCTAGGGCGAGCGCTGATCTGTGAACCTCTCAGCCGCTTTCTAGAACGCTTCGACTACCAGCTAGAACCGGGCGGCGACTATTCGTTTACCATCCGGGCCAAACTGTAGAGCGAGGGAGAGGAGCTTGACTACAACGGTGCTGGCTGCTGTTTCCTTAAGGCTGCTGCCGAGTGGGCTAAGTCAAGCTGGTCAAGCTTTTTCAGCAGTTTCACTACCGGGTCCTAGCGCTTGCTGTGCTGCGCTCTTAAACATCTCTGAATTTAACCTTACCGTAGTCATCAGCCTTTCTTAGGGTTGGAACTATAAGCTCTCAAATAGCGAATTCGATGTTTTTAGTACGCTACGGAGAGTGTTGTATGGTTCTCAACAGACAGAAGTTCAACCGCTATGCGCTAGCCGGGGTGGTTACTGCCGCCGTTACAGCGAGCATCGCTGTTCCTAGCGCCTTTTCTCAAGATTCCGTTATTCAGATCGATGGTTCTAGCACCGTCTTTCCGATCAGCGAAGCCATGGCTGAAGAATTTATGGCTGAAAACCGCGGCACCCAGGTAACCGTTGGCGTATCGGGTACCGGCGGCGGCTTCAAAAAGTTCTGTGCTGACGAGCTAGACATTACCGGTGCGTCTCGCCCTATCAAGTCGTCTGAGGCCGAGGCCTGCGCGGCGGCTGGTATTGAGTATATCGAAGTACCCGTAGCTACCGATGCCCTCACCGTTGTGATCAATCAGGACAACACCTGGGCCGAAGAGATGACCGTTGAGCAGCTGCAGATGATGTGGGAGCCTTCTGCCGAAGGCACCATCACCCGCTGGAGCCAGATTGACCCCAGCTGGCCCAATGAGCCCCTAGATCTGTTCGGTCCTGGTACCGACTCGGGCACCTTCGACTACTTCACTGACGAAATCGTTGGGGAATCAGGCTCTAGCCGCGCCGACTACACCGCCAGCGAAGACGATAACATCCTAGTGCTGGGCGTTGCTCGCGATGTCAATGCCCTGGGCTACTTTGGTCTCGCTTACTATCTGGAGAACCAAGACACCCTTAAGGCTGTTGCCGTTGACGGTGTCTTACCGACGCCAGAGAACGTTGAGAATGGCACCTACGTTCCTCTCTCAAGGCCTATTTTCATGTACGTGAAGAAGACTAGCCTGGAAGACAACGCTGAGGTGCGCTCTTTCGTAGAGTTTGTGCTCGACAGCGCGGCTGAGGTCGTGCCTGAAGTTGGCTACGTGCCCTTGTCTGAAGATCGCTACACCTCTATTCTCTCTGGGCTATAACCTAGCCTCGGCTGAGCTTAGGCGGTTCTAAAGCTGGCCCTTGGGAGCTTTGCTTGCCAAGGGCTTTTGGCATCAAGGCGGCGCAGCACCAGCCTTTAGGGTGACGCGATCGCCCCACGCACATGTTTCTTCTTTTCTATGGCTACTGGCTCTCGTAGGTCGTTTGGCACTAGGTGGCCAGCCTGGGCGCGCGCGCTGGGCGCTCCTCTGCTGGTGATGTCTGTCGGGTTCCACGCCCTGCTTCTGTTCGTCCCGCTGCCCTCGCGCCCCGTTTCGGAGGTTGAAGAGGATGCTGAGGTCGAGGAAGAGGACGTGGTTGATTTGCTCAGCATCAGCAGTCTTGCCGAGGCTGAACCTGTTCCGGCTGAGGCCGCTCCTCCTGCCGCAGAAACGCCACCAGCCGCTGCTCCGGCCGTCGCGCCCCCAGCTGCGCCCCAGGCTCCTGCTCAACCCGTGGTGCCAGAGCAGTACCCTGAGACACTGCCGCCGGAGGCCCCTCTAGAAGCGGCACCACTGGCCGATGACTCGGTAGCTGAGCCAAATCCCCCAGCAGCGGGATTTGATCCCAATCGCCAGGCTCAGCTAGTCAGCTCAGCGGTCGGGGCTTTGGGCCGAGAACCCGGCAGCAGTAACTTTGATCTAACGGCTCAGTTTCCGGGGGATATCTGGGATTTGTACGTCTCCCAGTGGCCGCAAACAAAACAGCAGTGCTTCTTTAGCGCTATTGGCAGAAATGACTACGCGCTGCAAACCCCCGCTGCCGATCTAAGGTACTTAAGCCGCAACGTTCAGCTAGTAGAGCGGCAGGATATACCTAGAACCTTTTCAGGGCAAATCGTGCAGGCTCTAGGCCAGGTCTACTGCGGCGCTGACCTATTTGAGGTGCAAGACGGGGGCAACCCGATTCTTTGGGTTTCACTGGTGCCGGTTAGCCCCGGTGGATCTACAACTCTAGTCATCTTCTGGCAGGCCGACCCGAGAAGATGATCAGAGCTAGCGGGCGATCGGTTCTAATGGCAGTAATGGATTGATTGTTTTAGCCTGGGTTATGCAGGTTCTACGTTTATGGTGATGAATCGAGCGGTGAAAACAAAGCCCCAGGCGAGGCGATCGCACTGGCAAAGCCTGATAGCGCCCATGCTGCTAGCGTCTTTGGGCCTGCACGGGCTGTTTTTGCTTATCCCCACTGGCTCTAGCGAAGCCCCCCTGCCGCCGCCTGACTCCGAGCAGGATAGCATTGCCATTACCCGCGTGCCTCCCGCCGGAACGCCAGACCCAGCCGCGACCTCAGCCGCTGTTGTCCCAGCCCCGGCAGCCCCGGCACAGGCACGCCAGCCCCTCAGCGCCCAGCCTCTTAGTCGAGCCGCACCGCCAGCGCAGAGAGCCGTACCCCGTCGTCAGCCAGCAGCGCCGCGATCGCAACCGCCTAGTCAAACATCTCAAACGGTTCAGCCATCCCCAGCTCAGCCTCGGCCCGCGCTCTCCGTACCCAGTGCTGGGACTACCTCCCCGGCCAATCCTCCACCGCCGCCCCCAGCCTCCAGCCGCCCTCTGTTCAGCGCTGAGGTAGGAGAACGACTGCTGGCCTATGTGGCCAGTCTTAACCTGCCGCCGGGACAGGTCGAGCGGGCGGCAGAGTCAATTCAAGATCGTTTTGCCTTCAACGCAGCGGCGGTGACTCGTGAAGCATTCAGCGCTAACCGGGCGGCGTGGGAAAGCAAAATTCGCCAGGATACAGGTCTAGCGGA
>JBARUP010000024.1:0-2230 GCA_049645805.1 Nodosilinea sp. | reverse complement strand
GTTCTGGGGCCCAACGGAAGCAGAGTGGCTAGCGTTTTGGGGAACAGAAGAGTAGCCGGTATCGCGCGTTAGAGCTAAGGCGCAATCAAGGCTACGAAAGTGCAGGTTGAATATTTATGGGGTGCCGTCAGGCTCAGTTTCAGGAATCGTCACCAAAACCATTGAAGTCTTGTGGCTACCCGGCTGGGGATTGGCCATCCTTAGGATCTAGCCGACTACATCCCGCCCCCATCAGCCTGGTACCAAATTCGAACCGCATAACCCCGATTTGATAAAAGGTCAGACTATAGGGGCAAATGGTATTCGTCCTTTCGAGTAGGGGTTAACCAAGCAGGATTAGGTATGAGCCGCTGAAAACAACCCGGTTGAAACGTCTTCCGCTTTGATTTATTCAACCATTTACTCCAACAGCAGAGAGGCCAGCAATGAAAGACCGCAGCGCCAACATCCGCGTGAGGCTCTGTCGCGGCCGTCGGTACGTGCTGCGCATTCGCCTCTACTTGAACTACTCCGCTGGTTCTACCGCTGTTATGATGTAGCGAGCCTGAGGCAGGCGCATCTGGCTAGTCGTTGCTAACGCTTTCTCACAACATTTCTGGGGGGCAGCTCTCGGCCATCGTAAAACTTGCGCTCTAAATTACTCAGCCAAAACCATAAGGCAACAGCACTTAGGGAAACCCCTGTTAAGAGGCTAGCACTTAGAAAATTTAGCCCTCCCAGGGTTGTGGTTATGGGTATAGCTGACCAGCTCAGGGCGCTGACTAAAATCGCGCCTTTTCGGGCAGCCTGAATTCTTCGCAGAGCGGGAGCACAGCTACCGCAGTGCTTGGTATGAGAGTTATAGCGATCTAGCAGAGCATCTTTAGACCATTCGCGACTAAGCGATCGCCCAGGGAACGGGTCAGCTTTGTAGTCGCTCACCCACTTGCGAAACTGGAGGACGTACCGATCTGCCTGGGTAGGCAAGTAGCAGGCTTGGGCATAGGATTTCTCTCTGTCTTTCTCCAGCTCGCGCTCCTGGATGTGCAGAAAAATTTGGTCGTCTTCCAGCACGCCATTGTTGCTAATGTGGCTCCACCAGCGGGGCGTACGCTTGATGAAAAAGCTGGGCAGCTTAGAAGAGAACTTAAAGGGAAATCGCGCAAACAGACGACATTCTCCCTTCCTTGTTGGCACGGCATAGACCACAGTCATCGTTCTGCCGAACTGCTTCGAGGTTAGGTCGTGGTGCATTAGCGACGGAGCAACAAACGTGGTGTGTTGCGTACCCAGTTTTCCTTTACGAGGTCCTTCCGGCCAGATGCCCTGAAACCCCTGTTTAGAAGCTTCTGTTACCTCCATCTCCATCGGAGCAGCATTCTTGCGATTGCCTACGGTTTCGTGATGGGTATAGGGAATATGGCTGGCATCGAGCACATTTTCCAGCAGGGTCAGCGCATCGTAGGGCAGATCCCGAAACGTGTTGAGGACGACCCATCCATCGGGCTCGTCTTCCAGCGCCTGAATGATGGGAACGGTCACCCTAGAGGCATTTTCGGCCCTGCCGGGATAGACGAACAGCAGACCCTGCTGTACTGACGTCGGTATTGAAACCGCACAGGCACGATTGGAAAGATTAGCCTGAAGTTCTTCCGACGCCTGGGGAATGTGTTCACAGCTGCCGCTGCCGGAGAACGCCCACCCGTGGTAGGGGCACTCTAGAAGACCTTCCTCATTAACTCGCCCCTCGGATAGAGGAGCGAGTCGATGGGGGCATTTGTCTTCAAAGACTCTCCAGGTGTCTCCTTTTAGATCCCACCAGATAACAATGCCCTGCTCTAAAAGCGTGAAACGAGTCGGGCTATCTTTATCGAGGTCTACAACGTAGGCGACTGGGTACCAGGCTTCTTTGACGTCAAAACGTGTAGGATCCGGCCCGCCCGCAGACGCGGAGCCGTAGTCTTGAGTCGGCGAGGCGATCGCTTCTTGGGTGGTCGTCATGGGTTTCCCAGGTCGGATTTTTGGTACTCTTCTATTCTGTTACAAAATGTTGCGACTTGGCACCTGAGATTAAGCTTCGGGACCGCAGTGCAGTTCTCGCAAGAGCCAAAGGCAGGGATATGGTTATTGCAGTGTGCTTGAGGAGCCAGCTGGGCAGCTCTTCCCTACTGCGCTCCTCAAGGCTGCCTTGACTCGTCTACGCTAGAGAGTAAACAAGTTGTTTTACCACGGCAGTCGATAAGATTAGCTC
>JBARUP010000023.1:0-3260 GCA_049645805.1 Nodosilinea sp. | reverse complement strand
TGCTGACCCGCACTTTTTCAAATCAGATTTGGCCGTTGGTAATCGTGCGGCGGGCCGGGCTGTGGGTACTTAGCTCTGTGCTCCCCATAAAGCGTCTTTCTCTGCGCTTGATGACCGGACGTCTAGGACGGCTGCCTCGGCTAGCCCAGATAGGGCGGGCTGAAAACTAGGCTGAACAGCAAAGCGTCAATCTGCTGTAGAGAATAGCACGATGCTGTGGTTTAAGTGAATTCACAGTATCTGAGGAACCGAGGTTTTCTATCTAAGGTCGCAGGCTTTGGTGACTATGACCTTATATCAGATAGCTCATAGGTGTGAGATGCGCTACTGCCAGCTATGGTGTGGCCAGCTACGATAGCAGCAAATATCGCACCTGGCGTCAGGGGGATGTAGTTTTTAGCTCCTCACTCCAGGGGTGTAGTACTTAAAACCTTGGTATTTTGGTTCGGAGAGCCTTGTGACTATCTACATTGGGAACTTGTCCTTTCAGGCATCTGAGGACGACATTAGAAGTGTTTTTGCCGAATATGGTGAGGTCACTCGTATCAGCCTACCTGTAGACCGGGAAACCGGTCGAAAACGTGGCTTTGCCTTTGTCGACATGGCCGATGAAGCGAAGGAAGACCAGGCTATCTCCGAACTAGACGGAGCCGAGTGGCTAGGTCGAGAACTTCGGGTCAACAAAGCTCGCCCACGCACTGATGACGGTGGAGGCAATAGCAGTCGCCCTAATCGCAGCAACCGATTTTCCCATAATCCTCTCTAAAACACCAAAGTCTTAGGCGTGGGCTGAGCAAGCCATTTGTTAGCCCTCAAACTGCTGCACAGCAGTCTGAGGGCCAAGTTTAAGCTATTGTTCAAGCAGTAACCGTGAATCATCAGGGTAACTATGGGGAGGTGGCAGTGGGTACTGATTCCAGCAGGGCTGTTGGCGAGCTTAGGAGCAGTGCTGCTACTCGCCGATTCTCTGCTGCGCCTGTACACGTTATTAGCTCTGTTTTCGCCCCTACTAGCCCAGATAGTAGCAGGGGTTATTTTAGCCGCTGGAACAGGCGCAGCAGGGTTTTGCGTTTATCGTCTATGGCCCTTTCTACGCCCTCGTCGTCAAAAACGCATTCAGCCTCCTCGACACGTTGGAGAGGCTGCTAGAGTTAACTTGCGCGCCGTTCAGGCTCAGGTCGATCAGATTCAAGACCAGGTAGCACGCCAGGCTCTACACGAAAAAGCACAGGGTCTATATATCAATGCTACCGACCAGCCGTTGAACATTGCTGTATTTGGAGTAGGGTCTGCCGGTAAAACAGCCCTAATCAATGGCCTGCTTGGGCAGCCTCTAGGTGAAGTTGGTGCAGCTTTAGGAACGACCCGCACTCAGCAAGCTTACGCCTGGAAAATCTCCAACGTGCCCGAAGACCTACGGCTTATTGATACACCAGGCATTGCGGAAATAGGTATTGTCGGTACAGAGAGAGAGCAAGCTGCCCGTACAACAGCCGCCCAGGCAGATTTAATTTTGTTTGTTATTGATGACGATCTGCGACAGGCTGAATACACAGTGCTGCAGGCGCTAATGAATGTGGGAAAGCGAGTGCTTCTGGTACTAAACAAGGCCGACCGCTATCCTGCGGTAGATCTAGAAATTCTATTGGAACGGCTACGAACGCGGCTTATCCCTCCCCTCAGTCTCAATGACATTATTGCAGTAGCTGCCCTGCCACAACCGTTGCCCCAAGTGGGAGGTGGCTGGCTACAAATGCAGCCTAACCTGTGGCCCTTACAGGCGCGCCTAGCCGACCTACTGCGTCAGGAAGGCAAAACCATTGTGGCTGACAACCTGCTTCTACAGACCCAGCAGATCGGAGAAAACGCTCGGCAGCTTATCGATGGCCAGCGCCAGACGCAGGCTGACACTCTTATCGAACGCTACCAGTGGCTAAGCGCCGGGGCAATTGTTGTTACCCCTATACCTGGTCTAGATTTTCTGGCTACGGCCGCCATCAACGCTCAGATGGTGGTTGAGCTAAGTCAGCTCTACGGCTGCGAGGTTAGCATCGAAGAGGGCAAAGCTCTTGCCCTATCCGTAGCCAAAACTCTCACTGGATTGGGCTTGGTGAAGGGCACTGTAGACTTGCTGGCTTTGGGTTTCCAGACTAATTTAGCTACTGCGCTGGCCAGCCGCGCCCTGAAAGGGACAAGCGGTGCTTATCTCACCCGCATTGCCGGTAAAAGTTTTGTTGAGTACTTTCGCCAGAACCAAAGCTGGGGTGATGGCGGTATGAATGCCGTTGTTGAACGCCAGTTTCATCTCAACCAGCGCCATGAGGTCATGAAAGCTTTTATTAAAGAAGCAATCAATCGCGTTGTCCCTATAGCCTCAAAACAGGCCTAGAGGAAACCAGCTCTTACATGAATCCCCCATGTTCAAAGTCAGAGCAGTTAATAGCCGACTCGGAGAGAGCGTTTCTAGGATGAATAGGGCATTTAAGCCGATAATCATTGGTAAAGAAGCGACACTCAGCACAAGGGACTTTGTGCATCACTGTAGCCTGACTCAGCCCATCTCGAATCGCCGATATCGTGTTCCAAGCCATAAGTCCTACTAGCCCCCAAGCCACCACAAAGCAAACTGGCACTAGCACTAGGTGCACTAGTTCTATGAGCTGCGACGGCAGGGTCATGAGTAGAAGCATAAGCTGTAGCACCATAATCTGAGGCCAAGTTCACTTCTTAGCTTCAACGATCTCCACTGGTTTTAGAAGCTTCATACCCGACAAGTTATTGAATTGGAACATTTTGCAACACAGTATTAAAAGGCTTAACCTCTTATAGAAAGAACCTAAACCTACGGGCTGTTGCCTTCAGTAGCGATCGCCAGCTGTACCTCTGGTAGAGTCCGCAGCCTGTCCATTATTGCTACCACCCTACCGTGGCTCACTGACTGATCGGCCCGAATGACAACCAGACCACCATCCGTCAGAGTTCCCAATGTTTGAATAGCCTCTAACAGTTGTTCGTCAGCGACAGCTTTTTTACCTACATACAGTTCACCAGCCGCATTCAGCGTCACAACAACTTGCTGCTGGGTCTGGGCTTTAGCCGTTTCAGCCCCTGGTAACACCACAGGCAATCCTTCGCTGCGCGTCAAAAATAGGCTAGACAGAATAAAAAATGCTAGTACCGCAAAAACCACATCGACCATTGGGACGATGTTGATTTGCACAGGCGCTTCTGGGTCTTCAGAAAGATGCATGACAAAAAAT
>JBARUP010000022.1:0-1517 GCA_049645805.1 Nodosilinea sp. | reverse complement strand
AACCATTCCAATAGGGACAACAATCTTTGTAAGATAGGGACTCACAGTAGGCTTCGAGGTGGCGAACAATTCATGCATGACGTGTTGGTCATTGGCGCAGGGCCAGCGGGGTTATCTCTTGGGGCCGCTCTGGCAGAAGCAGGGCTAGCGGTGCAGGGGCTGTCTCTAGCCGATCCTTCGCACCCGTGGCCCAACACCTACGGTATTTGGGTTGATGAGCTCGAAGACTTGGGCCTGGTTCAGTTTTTAGAGCATCGCTGGAAGGATTGCGTTGTGCACGTCAATAGCGGCGAACTACCGCTGCACCGCGAGTATGGCCTGCTGAGCAAAGATCGGCTGCAAGCCCACTGGCTAACCCAGAGCCAGCGTCATCAAGTCACCTGGCTGCAGGGCAAAGCCCGCCGAGTTGAGCACTTCCCCAGCTACACTCAGGTCACGACTGAGGCCGGAGATGTCCTTACAGCCCGGCTGGTGGTAGATGCCACCGGACATCAGGCGGCCCTCGTGCAGCGACCGGAAGCCGCAGCAGTATCGTTTCAATCGGCCTACGGTCTTGTGGGTCGCTTTTCTAAACCCCCCACCGCTCCTCAGCAGATGGTGCTGATGGATTTTCGCGACGACTACCTCGCCCCCGCCCAGCGCCAGGATGCGCCCACCTTTCTCTACGCCATGGACCGGGGCGATGGGGTTTACTTTGTCGAAGAGACGTCCTTGGCTCGCCATCCAGCCATGTCTATGGAAACTCTAGAACAGCGGCTGCACCAGCGGCTACGCCACCGGGGCGTTGAGGTTATAGACACTTACCACGTCGAGCGCTGCCTGTTTCCGATGAATCTGCCGCTGCCTGATTTTAGCCAGCGGGTGGTGGGCTTTGGCGGGGCGGCCAGCATGGTGCATCCGGCCACAGGCTACATGATCGGGGCACTGCTGCGGCGCGGACCGGAGCTGGCTCAGGCGATCGCTGCTGCCCTAGGCTCATCCCAAACTACCCCAGCTGAGGCTGCCAGCCTGGCCTGGCAAGCGCTGTGGCCCGCCGAGCGCGTGCGCAAGCACTACCTCTACTTATTTGGCCTAGAAAACCTGATGGCCTTTGACGCGCCCCAGCTGCACCAGTTCTTCGCCGCCTTCTTTAGCCTGCCCACGGACGACTGGGCCGGGTTTCTAGCCGACAGCATGACTTTGTCGGAGGTGGTGCAGGCCATGATCGGCCTGTTTGGCCGGGCCCCTAACCCGGTGCGGCTGGGGTTAATGCGATCGGTGTTTACCCACGGTCACCTGCTGGGGCGCACCTTGATGAGCTGATTAGAGCCATAGCGTATACTCAGGGGTTATAACCAGTTCTATTAGGACCGTTTAATAGTTATTGGGTTTATATTCTACGGGCTGCTAGGGTATAGCCGGAGATGACGGGCTGGCTAACTTCTGCACTTAATGTGGGCAACCTGACTGTATTCCACGGGTAGCCGCGCTGTTTTTACCCGATTGTTGTACCTGTCGCTGTTGAGTCCATCTTATGG
>JBARUP010000021.1:0-10753 GCA_049645805.1 Nodosilinea sp. | reverse complement strand
GTAGCATAGCTAGTCAACACACCATAAAACCCTTCAGGGCTAAAGACAATGGCGCTAATGCCGCTGACTAACCCTTGCTCTTGCAGCAGTGGCGCTTGACTAAAGCGCTGCTCCTTAGAGAAGTCTTCAACCGTAATCGGATGCTGCGTTTTCAGGGTATAGCCTGGATGCGAATCGGTGGCGCTGATGGTAGCATGGCCTAGATATTCTGCTGGCCAGCCGCGACCGCTTTGCAGCAGCAGCTGGGCAGGATTTTTAGACTGGTAGACAAACAGGCTACAGGCGCTTGAGCTTAGGGTTCTGCAGACAATATCAATAGTGCGATCGCAAATTGCCGACGTGTCGCTGACTTGCATGGCATAGGTGCCAAGCTCTGCGATCGCGCTCTGCCGCTGGGCCCAGTGCTCAGCGCGATCGCGGGCGCGGCGCAGACTGGTTATGTCAACGAAGGTCAGCACCGCGCCGTTGATCACATTGTCTAACGTGCGGTAGGGCATGATCCGCATTTTGTAATAGATGCGCTGTCCCTCAACTTGAACCTCTCTTTCGACAGGAATCAGCGATTGCAAAACAGACTGGATATCAGCGCTGATATCCAATCCGTCTAGCTTGAGCGAGAAATCCGTAATTGGTCTGCCAATATCAGTGCCGATTAGATGAAATAACTGTGTCGCGGTAGGCGTAAATCGCTTGATGCGAAGCATGTCATCGAGAAAGACAGTTGCAATGCGCGTGCTCTCAAACAGGTTTTGAATATCACCGTTGGCAGCATCGAGTTCTTCAACTTTGTTGCGCAGCTCTGAGTTGACCGTCTCTAGCTCTTCGTTAATAGACTGCATCTCTTCTTTTGAGGTCTGCAACTCCTCATTAGAAGACTGTAGCTCTTCATTCATAGAGAGCAGCTCTTCGTTAGCAGATTTGAGCTCCTCGTTAGAGGTTTCGATCTCTTCGACAGTCGACCTCAAATGCTCTTTAGTTACCTGAAGCTCGTCTTCAAGCCGTTTGATGATTGGCGTTTCAGCCTCAGGTTCGTTGCCATCGGCCCGAGCTTGCTCGTAGCTAGTAGGCTTGCCCACATCCTGAAAAATCACCATCAGCAAACCGCTGTCGTCAGCTGGCTCTTTAACCGGGCAAACAATCAAATTGACAGTAACAATGCGTCCTTCGGTCTCAACAGAGACTCGTTCACGTGCGGCTTCGCGCTGAAATTCCCTAGACGATTGAACCGCCGCTCTTAGCTCAAGCCGCAGGCCGAGTCTGGCCAGATCAAACAAATTGTTGCTAGGTGTTCCCTGAGAAGGTTCTAGGTACTTGCCAGTGCGGCCGAAGAAATAAACAATCTCATTTTGTTCGTTGATAATGACGCAAGCTGGAGCGTAGTCTTGCAGCAGCACCCGCTCAACAGAGCGTACAATCTGCGACTGACGGCTAACCACCGGCTGCGATTGTGGCTGCGTTAGCTGACGATACATGCTGCGATCAACCAGCGGAAAGTCAATCTGAGGTGGAATAATCGCCAGCTTGCGCTGAAACAGACGATGGGGCTTGTCGACGGCGCGAAAGAGCTCGCTGTAGGCAGAGAGATTCTCAGAACTACCCAAGAACAAGTAGCCGCTCTCCCTCAGCGCGTAGTGAAATAGCGGAATCAGTCGCTTTTGTAGCTCTGTATCAAAATAAATAAGCAAGTTGCGGCAGGAGATCAGATCGAGTCGCGAGAACGGCGGATCGCTGATTAGGCTGTGCTGAGAAAAAATGCACATCTCACGCAGATGCTTAGATACCTGATACAATCCGTCTTGTTTAACAAAAAAGCGATCGAGGCGCTCTGGCGTAATCTGCTCGGCGATGCTTTCTGGGTAGCGCGCGTGGCGAGCTTTTTCCAGCGCTCGATCATCAATATCAGTGGCAAAGATCTGCACCTGCGATCGCACGTTTTGTCGCTCCATTGCTTCAACTAGAAGCATCGCGAGCGAGTAGGCTTCTTCACCAGACGAGCACCCTGCGACCCAAATTCGGATTGATTTGTTGGGCGTGCTGTTTTCGACCAGCCTCGCCATCACGGTCTGCTGTAGCGCATCAAAAGATTCAGGATCGCGAAAGAAATGGGTAACGCCAATCAGCAGATCCTTAAACAGCAGACCGACCTCCTCAGAGTCTGACTGGAGGTAGTCAACGTAGGCTTCAACGGAGTTGGTCTGGGTGATTTGAATGCGGCGCTGAATGCGGCGCAGCAGCGTGCCCTGTTTATAACTGCCAAAATCGTGGCCAATACGCCGCCGCAGCAGCGAGCAAATCTGCTCTAGATAGTCAGCGGCCTGGGGCAGAATGCCGTCTTCCCCCAAATTGGCTTGCAGTCCCTCGCGGTGGCGGGCATACTCAATTAGCTTAGCGGGAATCGCCTCGACAGGCAGTACATAGTCAACCAGTCCCGTCATGACTGCGTTACGCGGCATGCTGTCGTACTTGGCCGTTTCGCTATCCTGGGCGATCGCCAGACCACCAAATTCTTTGATCGACTTCATGCCGATAGTGCCGTCGCTGCCCGTGCCCGACAGAATGATGCAGACGGCGTTTTCGCCCTGATCTTCAGCTAAAGAGCGAAAAAAGATATTGATCGGCGCGCGGTGCCCTCGCGCCTGAAGCGGGGTAGAGAGGCGTAAAATGCCGTTGTCTACCGTCAGCGTTGCGTTGGGCGGAATGACGTAAACGTGGTTGGGCTGAAGCTGAGTTTCTGCCTGAACTTGCAGCACTCGCATTTGCGTCTCTTTAGCCAGCAGTTCTGATAAAAGACTGTCGTGGTCAGGAGCCAAATGCGAAATCAGCACAAAGGCCATGCCGCTGTTCTCGTCCATATGCCTGAAGAACGTCTGAAAGGCTTCTAAGCCCCCCGCAGACGCCCCAACGCCAACGGTCAAGAACGAATCTACCCGCTGGCTCTCGTCGCTTAAGCCAGACTCTGGTTTAGTCGGCTGGTTTAGACCAGCCCCGTCACTTTGCTCAACATCACCAGCTTCTTTACCCTGCGACTGGTCGAGACTGGGGCTGAGGGAAGAATTATCGGAGTTAGATGACGTCATCGAGCTAGGCGGGTGAATACGTCAGGTCTTTACACTTAGGGTCTATGTATTTTTACACAGCTGCACTAATTCCGCAGCATACAGCTAAAGCTAAGGAGTAATCCTTCACCAGAGAGCCCTACGCGCCGTCTACTAACAGTTTACGGATAACTTGAGCATGAGCTTTTGAGGTTTTTGACTGCTCTTCATAAACTTGAGCCGACTTGTTGCGACCGCGATCTTCTTCATTCTTGGCCATCATAAGCGCCATATTAGCGCGCTCTTCCATAGTTCGCATTGCGGCCCACAGAGCCTGCTCCAGCGTGGCATCTTGACTGGCCATGAGCGCTTTGGCAGTAAAGCCGTGACCAACGTGGCAGCGATAGCGCCTAACATGGTCGGCATCAATTTGCCAGAGCGGACCGCTGCACTCTGGGCAGCTCATGGGTACTAGATGGCCCAGTTTTTCTTCGTCGCTGATATTGCTCATGGTTTGTTCTGCAATCTTTGCTTCCTTAACGATATCGTCAGGAACCTCTTCTACATTGGTGACAGGCTGCTCCGTGATCTGGTGAATCACGCTGCCCATTTTGTGGAGCGGCAGCCGATAGTCTACCTCTACCGCAGCCAGGGCATTAGAGGGCATGTCTGGGTGATCAGCATCGTCTGGATCTTGAACAATTGCAATGCCGCCGCAGCGCTTGATTGCCAGCAGCCCTGAGGTGCCATCATCTAGATAGCCGGTCAGCACAACGCCGATGGTTTGGGCACGGTAGGCCACTGCCGCTGAGCGAAACAGAGGGTCAACGGCGGGGCGATGACGGTTTTCATGGGGACCGCGATAAAGTCGTACGCAGCCCGGCTTGACCACCATATGAACATCAGGTGGAGCAACGTAGATGTGTCCGGGCAGGATGGGGTCTTTATCTTCAGCGGCTTTAGCGACCAACGGTCCGGCTCGATCTAAGAGGCTTGCCATTATGCTAGGCGATTCAGGCGGAATATGAAGCACAACAAAAAACGAAGCTTGCACATCGGGCGAAAACTGCGAGAACAGCTTTTGAAGAGCACTAACGCCACCGGCAGAGGCGCCAACAACCACAATGTTGTGATACTTCATCGATAAGATCCGCCTGAATCAGTTTCTTCGCAGTCTTTCTGAGACTAGTACCATTTAGACTTTTGCGGAGAAAGCCGTCAACTCTCTTTAGGAGCAACCTTTGTCCAGCAGCAATGGGGTCGCGCTAGGTTTTACAGGCCTCTGCCACCAGCCCCCGTAGCCCAGTGGCGGCAATGTCAACGTTTACCTAGCTCAAGTGGGCAAACAGGTGCAGATCACAGTCGCTAACACCGGCAAGGGCGTTGGCGACCGTGATCTGCACTGCCTGCTCCAAGTTATTTCGGCAGCAGGATGTATTTATCACGCGCCAGCTGATTTCTGATCCTGGTCGCTCCCTTGGCCCAGAGAAGCGGTACTAACTACGACCTCAGCGGTGTCGAAAGCTTAGTCGTGTCGTGTCGTCACTGGGCAACGCTGCATCACTGTATCCCCAGTGGCAGCACAGCTACGGCTGTGGACCGCCTAGACGCTAGGGCATCCTTTGCCCTGAAATAACTTTAGTGCTGAGCGGCCTCGGTGGGCACGCCCGCTTCAAATGATAAACGACCCAGCATCGACTGCTGACGCTGCTTCACTAAGCGGTGCTGATTCATCATGTTCAGGCGAGCTTTGTCCTCAGTGTTGAAAGCCGAAGCTACAGCAGAAGCAGGGATCTCAGCGATCGCAGGGTCAGCGACAGTAATCGCTTCAGGAGTACTAGTTTGGTAGGCTACACCGCGATATACCAAGTCTAGAGTAGGCTGCTGAACCAAAGCTTTCTTGATGGTGCGGAACCGGATATCGACGCCGCGGAACTTGCCGACGTCACCAGTTACGCTGGCTTGAACAGCAGGGGGAGTGTAATCGTAGCTGACGCCGCGATAGGTAAGTTTCATGGGGTCGCCTCCAAAAGATCAGGGGTTTTGATCAGAACATTGGGGCGCGTTCCTTCGGAGGATAGTTAACCCCTACTTCCGTCTCACTCTAGCTCTAGGAGGAGCAAGATGAACGAGCTTCTGATTACTTCTGTATTCTAGTATACATTTTTAGATTTGCCTAGAGAACTAGTACTTTTGTGCTTCAAAACACAGAAGTTTTGGTCTATGTCACGCTTCCCCGTGCTAGCAGCGGGAATTCAGAAAAAACTTGCCAGACCTGACCATCGTGGCAGAGCAGTGTCAGATTTTGGACCACAAAATCAGCAGCAAAGGAGCGATCGCGATAGTCTCCCCACGCTTCTTGAAAGGCCGCAGGTAAGAGATCGCGAAAGCCCACGGTGACGTGGGGAACGAACGAGCGGCTTTGAGCCACGCGGTCGACAACGCCACAGCCTGTCTCTAAGGAGGTCAGCAGGGCTGGTTGAATCGACATCAGCTGACTAGTTTTCGCTACGTCGATATATAGAACCCGAGGCGCAAAGACATTAAAGCCCTCTAGACCAATAGGGACATGGCCTTGCGTTTGGGCAAAGGTTGCTAGCTGCTGTGCTAATTCATCCACCTGTCCTAGCGGCCACTGAAACGGCGGCTGGAGGGTAATATGAGGCGGCGATTCTAGAGCGGCTTTGCTGTTAAATCGCTGCCAAATATCCTGCTTGATTGTAGTGATTTTATCCTGCACCGCCTGGGGCGGCAGCAGGGCCACAAAAAAGCGGGCAGAGTCTAAACTGCGAGCCATAGAGCACTAGCCTCGGATAACCGACTACACCTGTTTAACCCATCTACTCACCTACTCACCCATTCTTCAGGGCCAGCGATCGCCGTCTCGCTCATAGAAACTCAGTCGAGCGTAGCCCGTGAATGTCGACTCCACTGCCTGACCTACTGGATAAGCAGTGGCCCCACACAGGTATACCCCACCAACGCGCGGGTTGCGCACGGGGCGCAGAGCCAGGGTAACGGGCGCTCCAGGCTGAACGGGCGGGTCAAAAGTCACGCTCAGGGCTTGATCAGGGGCTTGGGCCAGCTCGCCTAGGGGTAAAGACACCCGCCCGTCGGGCGTGTCAACAAAGGCCTCGGTGGCGTCTAGCCGATAGCGAAACATAGGGTCGTAGCCTTCATCAAGGCTTACTACAATGCGATCGAGGGGCTCGGCAGCGGCAGCCGGAAAGTCAATAGTGAGGTAGTAGGTAGCGTTGCCATCGCTAGCCTGGCTGCGGGTAGCATAGCTGTTGCTCAGCCGCAGGGGGTAGGAGAAGCCAACGGTGCCGTCCATGTATTCAATGGCGGCAGTAGGCCTAGGCAGAAAAAGTCCCCAGGCCGAACATAGCGCTATGAAGCCAGCCCCTGCGATCGCGGCTCCCGGTCGCAGAGGGCTCCAGAGTCGAGTCGTTGTCATAGCTAAGTAGTAGCGATATGCGTGGCGATATGCCTTCTCTAAGGCAGCAGCCCTAGCATTAGGAAAGACAGTTCAAGTGTAGCGTCCCTGGCGAAAGAGAGAAGGTCAGCAACAGCATGAACAATGCCCTCACCGTGCAGGGGCTGTTTTGCCTAATTGTCAAACAGATTGAGCTAAAGCTCTGGCTTTACCCGCATCACCACCAGGGTCATGTCGTCGTCGTGGCTGCGATCACCGCCAATGAAGCGGTCAAGCAGTTCAAAGGTATAGTCTAAGATCGCCTCTGCCGACGCGCAGTTGCGGCAGGCCCACTGCAGAGCACGCTCTAGATTTTCCTCCTCAAAGCGATCGCCGCGGGAGTTTGCGGCCTCCGTAAAGCCGTCGGTGTAAAAAATTACCGTATCACCCGGCTGTAGCTGTACCTCTGACTCGCAGTATTGAGTATTCATGTCGAGCCCCAGCAGCATGCCTGGGGTATCTAAGCGAGCAATAGTGTTCGTGGCGGCTTGCCACAGCAGCGGGGGGTTGTGGGCGGCGTTACCGTAGGCCAGCCTGCGGGTCTTGGGGTTGTACTCAGCGTAAAACAGCGTCACAAAGCGGTTAGAGCTTTCTAAATCGCTGTGCATAGCAAAGTTCAGGTCCTGCAGAATGCGCGCGGGTGAGTGACCATTAAGCACTTCCGCCCGCAGCATACCCCGCATCATGGTCATGATCAGGCCAGCCGGAACACCTTTGCCCATTACATCTCCGATGGCGAAGCTCCAGGGATCAGCCGCCTTAAGCTGTGAGTCAGCCTGGCGCAGTTGCTCAAAGGTGGTGGGAATGAAGTCGTAATAATCACCGCCTACCTGATGGGCAGTTCGGCACTTAGCGGCCAAATCCATGCCCTGAATGGTGGGGCACTCACGCGGCAGCAGCTGCAGCTGAATTTCTGCTCCAATCTCCAATTCTCGATCTAAGCGCTCTTTTTTACGCAGGGCCGCCGTCAGATCATTGTTTTCGATCGCCACCGAGGTCTGGTCGGCCACCAGTCGCACCAGCTTTTGGCGGGTTTCTGTCCAGGCGTAGTCGGGGTCGCGGCTAAACACGTACAGCCGCCCTCGCTCCACGTTCTGCACAATAATAGCGGTGCCAAATAGCTGAAGGTCATTCCCTAAGTAGCGATTTACCTGGCGATCGAGGGCTAGCATCGCGTTGCGCGCCATCGATATCATGCTGCTCTCGGGGGCCGCCTGAAAGCTGGCCGTCACTTGACGCGTTGCCGCCTCTAGGGCCGATCGCACGTCCTGGCACTGGTCTTCACTTTGGCAGTGCAGTCGCTCTAGACGCACCTGCCCGTCGGCACGGAACAGCACCAGGGCACCGCCGCTGGCATCGGTCACCCGGCTAGCAATCATCGGGATCAGCTCTAGAAACTGATTCAAATTGTTGAGGCTACGCAGAGCGAATCCTAGAGAGCTAAGCAGATCCTGAATTTTGTACTGCTCACGCTGAAGTCGAGCGATCAGCTCCTTAAGCGCAAATACCGGTGGTGTGTCGGGCAAAGCGCTACTGCTCGCGCTCTCAAATGAGGGGGATGACCCGGATGGCATGTTAAAAGCTGTCATGGACGACCTGGGCAAAACGCTGATGTGAAATTCAGTAAACAGAACGACCAACTAAATATAGGGGCTAAATAAAAAAACGGCGCATGTCTTTGGTTCCGAATTCGGAAAAATCCCTGATTTTTAGAGGTATACAGCGGTTTTTGCGAAGGCACTCTCGGCAGCAGCGCCAGGATATAGCCCGCAGCAGCGCGCAAATTGAAGGCCAAGGATAGCATTCCTCAGAGGACTTGACCACTTCTGACGCAAAACTTAAGAGGCGATCGGTAGATGGGCAGGGTCAAAGCTTAGGGGCAGGCTTGATGTGAAAGCCACCAGGTTTGGCAAAGATCCAAGACTGCCTCCCGACTGTGGCAAACCACTGGATACTGAAGCTGAGGCCGATTCAGCACAAATATAGGAATACCCAACCGCTCGGCTATAGCGCGTTTAGTATTCTCGCCACCGGGTATACCCGAGGCCTTAGTAATGACTCGGGTAATGCGCCACTGCCGCCATAGAGCTTTCTCTAATTCGGCATGAACAGGAGGACGTAGGGCAATCAGACGATCCGGCGTGAATCCAGCCTCTAATGCCGCTTCTAAGGCAGCCGCCGATGGCAAGATGCGGGCAAATAGTGTGGCCTGGGACTGCCATGGGGCAAAGTAGTGCAGCCAGCGATAGCCGAGAGTAAGTAATACTCGTCCCGCCAAGACCTCTGGAGTCAAAATTTCCTCTAGCCCTGGGACACAGTGTACTAGTCCATTAAAAGACGGCTCCAAAGCAGGACGTTCGTAGCGCCAGTAGGGACGTTGGAGGGCCTGGGTCGCAGCGATCGCCCCCCTCGAAATCTCTGCCGCAAAGGGATGGGACGCATCTAGCACTGCCCCCACCCTCCGCGCTGTGATAAACGTCTCCAGCTCCTCAGCAGCCAAGTTTCCTACCGCTACGTTCAAGCAGCGACTCGGTGGGTAAGCTCGTCGCGCTGCGGCTGTAGTCACCGTCACAAGGCAAGGTATCTGCCTTGCCGCCAGAGCTTTAGCCAGCTGCACTGCCTCACCTGTTCCCCCAATTATCCACAGCACTACATCCTTATCCACTACCACTTGCGCCCCTTATTTCTTCACGCCCATCCTCCCCGCTGTCGCTACCCCTCACCCACCTATACCCACTCTCTGCTACCCTTTCCCTGAGCCCCTGCCTCCTCTGGTCATGAACCAACTGCTGCTGATTCCTATTGTTGCTTTTGCCAAGCTCCTCACCCTGGTGCTACAGGTATCTGGCCGGGGCTCAGGAACCGCCCTACCGGGATACATCGTAGGGCGCTACTTTCCCTTTGCCCTAGAGGCCCTGATTCGTCAAGTTCCGATCGTAGTTGCAATTACCGGCACCAACGGCAAAACGACCAGCCAGACCATGCTGAGCGCCATAATCGCTCAGGTGCCAGGGGTTAAAGTGTTGCGCAACAAAGCCGGAGCCAACCTCAGCCAGGGTATTTTGTCTCAGCTACTCAAGCAGTGCAATGCCTTTGGCCGCCTCGATTGCACCCACGCCATTTTAGAAGTCGAAGAAGCTACCCTGCCGCGCATTGCGGCACTGATGCAGCCTAGAATTATCGCCGTCACCAATCTCTACCGCGACCAGCTAGACGCCTATGGCGAAGTTGATCGCACCGAAAAGCTGATTCGCGATGGCATTGCCCAATGCCCCGCCGCCGCTGTCGTCGTCAACAGTGATGACCCCCGCACCGCTCGCCTCACCCAGGGGTTAGGCAACGCCACCTACTATGTCTCGCTCGCTCCAGAGTACGCTCGGTTTTTGCCCTACGAAGGCAAGCTTAACCAGCGAGTCGACAACAGTCAGGGCTTAGAGGCTACTCAAATTCGCATCAATGAAGATCTAACGACTGATTTTGCGATCGAAGGCTATCTAGATGGTGGTGCCGTACGGATTCCCCAGGCTAGGACCGTCGCGCCAGGCTTTTTTCATATCTACAATGCCCTGACCGCGATCGCGATCGCCAATCTGCTAGGCATTGATGGTGAAACCGCCGTCGCCGGGCTCAAAACCTTCAAACCAGCCTTTGGGCGCGGGGAGATCCTGGTTCAGCAGCAGGGCAACAAAGAGGTCAACTATCGCCTCCTGCTAGTTAAAAATCCGGCCAGCTTTAGTCTTAGTCTCGAGCTGTTGCGCAGTGTTTCTAGCCTTAAGCTTATTTTGGCTATCAACGACAACACCGCCGACGGCAAAGATGTCTCCTGGCTGTGGGATAGCGAGCTAGAGCGGCTTAACCAGGCTGATATCGACTGGATTCTTTGCAGCGGCATTCGCGCCAAAGACATGGCTGTACGGCTTAAGTATGCCCTTGACCCACCTCCTAGCCCTGTGCTAACCCAGGAATCTATCCGTCAGGCCATTAGATTGTCCTTTGACAAGGCTCACGCCGGAGATACAGTCTTTGTACTGCCTACCTACACCGCCATGCTGGAGTTTCGCAAGCTGATGGGTAAAACTCTAGACACTGTCTGACCCCAAGATCGCGTTTGACCCCCAACCTACCTGGCCCTATGTCCTACGCTCTGACCATCACCCACCTCTATCCTGATTATCTCAACCTCTACGGCGATACCGGCAACCTCATCGTGCTGCGCCGCCGCTGCCAGTGGATGGGCATCGAC
>JBARUP010000020.1:0-2073 GCA_049645805.1 Nodosilinea sp. | reverse complement strand
CGGAAACCCTCAGGGTGAGCAGTGGGCTCACCCTCGAAAAGATTATTCGTGAGGCGTTCAACAAGGGCTTTTCCGACGTTCACTTAGGGGTAGGAGAAGTCCCTAGGTTTCGCGATCGCGGCGACATTTCTTCAACCGAATACCCCGTCACTGATGAAGCCACCTTCTACCGCTGGCTCGACGAAATTCTCAAGCCTGATGAAGTGCAGGAGTTTCGTCAAACCCTCGACTTTGACGGAGCCGCTCAGTACGACTTTACCCGCATCCGGATCAACATCTTTGACGCACTGCGCGGCCCCGCCATGGTGCTGCGCCTGATTCCAGTCAAAATCCTTACTCTCGATCAGCTCGGTTTTCCGCCTATCTTTCGCGATGTGTGCCATTACCACAAAGGCCTGATCTTGGTGACCGGGCCGACCGGCTCGGGTAAGTCGACCAGTATGGCGGCGATGGTTGACTACATCAACACCGAGATGCCTAAAAACATCATCACCATCGAAGACCCGGTGGAGTTCGTGCACCAGAGCAAGCGATCGCTGATCAAACAGCGAGAAGTTGGCCTGCACACCCAAAAATTTGACAACGCCCTCAAGGCCTCGCTGCGAGAAGACCCCGACGTCATTCTAATTGGTGAAATGCGGGATAAAGAAACCGTCAACACTGCCCTCAAAGCCGCTCAAACCGGCCACCTAGTCATGGGAACCCTGCACACTAACAGCGCCGTCAAGACCGTAGAGCGGGTTCTCAACCTCTACGAGCCCGAGCAGCAGGCCCCAGTCCGGGTTGCGCTGGCAGAGTCTTTGGTGGCCGTCATTGCCCAGGGGCTGTGCCGCACCACCGACGGTAAGCGGGCCGCCTTCCACGACATTTTGATCAATACCGATGCCATCAAAGACTATATTCTGCGGGGCCACCTCGATGAAGTCGAGGCGCTGATTCCCAAATGCACCTTCGACGGCATGTGCACGATGAATCAGTCGCTTTACGCCCTCTACGAGTCAGGGCGCATCACCGAAGAGACCGCGCTGGAAATGTCGCCCAAGCAAAACGAGATGGCCCAAATGCTGCGAGGTCGTGTCTAGTACTACTACACCGGACACAGTTGCCCCCAGCTTTAAGGGCATTGCCCTCTTTACGCCTGGGGGCGACTGCGTCTACTGCCTAGACGAGCAAAAACGCGCCCGCTGGCACCTCGATCTGTGCGCCGCGCTGCAGACCCATCTAGGGCTGACTGAGACACCCTATTTTTTGCTGCCCTGCTTTACAGCTACCGTAGACCGCTGGATCAATCCCGCTGCCCAGACCCCGGTTGTTGTGGCCGAGGCCTATCCCCGCGCGCTGCGGTTTCAGCCTCTGCTTAACGCCCTGTTTGGCTTGGGACAGCTGCAGTGGCAGCCCAACTACAGCAGCGTCGAAGAATGCTCTATAGCACTGATTGAGTCATACAGGCCGACCTTTCCGCAGCTGTGGGAGTGCCACGATTTGGTTATTCGCGTAGAGCAGGCGGCTGGAGTTGCAAACCAAACTCCGGGCGGCGGCGCGCAAACTTCAGGCCATTCACCCCAGCTCTACTGTTTCCAGCTCTTCGTTGGCGAGGTCAACACTGCTGACACAGAGAGAATGCTGCGGGTTTTGCACACCACCCTAGAGTCGACCGTGCCCGGTGCTTACACGCTGCGGGTGATCAATGTTAACACCCACCCCGAAGAGGCGGAAGCAGCCCACGTATCCGCTACCCCAACCCTGATTCAGGTATCGTCAGGACCATCGCGACGAATAGTTGGCAGCGTGCTTAGTCAAGAGCAAATGAAGCAGCTGCTAACCTAATCCCTACAGATTCCCGACGATAGATTCCCAAGGACCGACCTCAGCGAAAAGCCAGTCCTTAGACAAGAGATAGCGATAAGGGCCAGCATGGGCAACCCCCGATCAGGAGCGTATCAACTGTCATAAGCATTATTCTGGAGTGCGCGACGATAATATGACTTCCTCGCCTCCTGTACTTTCGTTTTTCTCGCTGGTTATCTATGTCAATAAAGAATGTTGTCTCCCTAGGTCTGCTGGCATTCATTC
>JBARUP010000019.1:0-7691 GCA_049645805.1 Nodosilinea sp. | reverse complement strand
CGATAGCACCGTAGAGTTTGGGCTTGCAGACTTTGAGGATGACGAGTTTGGGGACAACATCTTCAGCAATAGCAGCGGAGACAGCAACGGCTTTGGGCAAGATCTAAACGGTGCAGCCCTCGTCAGTGATGAGCCTGACGCTGCTGATGACTTCATTCAGGAATTTGGCTCAGACCCGTCTACCCACGTTGACCTAGCCCCTGATCGGTTCAATGACGACGGCAGCCTGCGCCGCTCCAACAGCTCCGTACCGCTGCGGCTCATTCTGGGCTTAGGCCTTGGGATTTTGGTGCTGGCACTGGCCGGTTTTTTACTCAACGGGCTGCTGGGTCGGTCGCGCCAGCCTAGCGGCGGCGATTCTGTTGTCATGGAGCCGGTGACCCCTGACTCGCCATCTCTACCTGCTGATCCGGGGGCTGTGTCTGATGGTGACCTATTCAGGCAGGCCGTCAACGCGGCCCAAACCGCCGCCAATCAGGCTCAGGAGGCTAGCACCCCGACCCAGTGGCAGGAGGTGGCAGACACCTGGACTTTGGCCATCGACCTGATGCGGCGCGTACCCGCCTCAGACCCTAACTACGCTATCGCCCAGCAGAAGGCCGTAGATTATCAGCCCAACTTGATCTACGCCCAGCAGAATGCGCAGTAGCGACACTATCTCTACATCAGCAAGCCCTGCCGTGGACTGAGCTTGAGAGCCGTAGTAAGGGCCGCGATTTTCCATGGCTGAGGGCAGCCGGGTAGAATAGGACGGTTGTATTCAGACCAAAGCCTTGATTGAACGCTATACTCTGCCCGAAATGGGTAACCTCTGGACCGATGATTACAAATTTCAAACCTGGCTACGGGTCGAAATCGCGGTGTGCGAGGCCCAGGCAGAACTGGGCTATATTCCCTCAGAGGCGGTAGAAGAAATCAAGGCTAAGGCCAAGTTCGACCCCAAGCGCATTCTCGAAATCGAGGCTGAGGTGCGCCACGACGTCATTGCCTTTTTGACTAACGTCAACGAATACGTGGGTGAGGCGGGGCGCTACATTCACCTGGGCATGACTAGCTCTGACATGCTGGATACGGCCCTATCGCTCCAGCTAGTAGACAGTCTTCAGGTGATCATGATTCACGTGGAGAGCCTGATTCAGGCGATTCGCTACCGTGCCCAGGAGCACCGCGATACGGTGATGATTGGGCGATCGCACGGTATTCACGCCGAGCCAATTACCTTTGGCTTTAAGCTAGCGGGCTGGCTGGCTGAGATGCTGCGGCACCGCGAGCGTCTGACCCGTTTGCAGGATGCGATCGCAGTGGGCAAGATCTCGGGAGCGGTGGGCACCTACGCCAATATTGACCCCAATATTGAGGCTCTGACCTGCCAAAATCTAGGCCTCCGCCCCGACACCGCCTCTACCCAGGTGATCTCCCGCGATGTCCACGCCGAGTTTATGAATGCCCTGGCGCTGCTGGGAGCCTCCATTGAGCGCTTTGCCGTAGAGATTCGCAACCTCCAGCGCACCGACGTGCTGGAAGTTGAGGAGTTTTTCTCCAAAAAGCAAAAGGGCTCCTCGGCCATGCCCCACAAGCGCAACCCGATCCGCTCAGAGCGGCTAACCGGCATGGCGCGACTGCTGCGGGGGAACGCTATGGCGGCGCTTGAGAATGTGGCTCTGTGGCACGAGCGCGACATTTCCCACAGCTCGGTGGAGCGGGTAGCCTTTCCCGACAGCTGCATTTTGGCCCACTTCATGCTGGTCGAGACCACTGAACTGATCAAAAATCTGCTGGTCTACCCGGCCAACATGGCCCGCAACATGAACGTCTACGGCGGCGTGGTGTTTAGCCAGGGGGTGCTATTGGCCCTAGTTGACAAGGGTGTGTCTCGCGAAGAGGCCTACGCCACGGTGCAGTCGTGTGCTCACCAAGCCTGGAACACCGACGACGGCAACTTTCGCAGCTTAATCGAAGCTGATGAGCGGGTAACGGCTCACCTATCTAGCGAAGAGATTGAAACCTGCTTCAGCCCCGATCGCCACCTGCGCCACCTCGATCAGGTCTACCAGCGGCTGGGTATTTGAGTTCTTCAGCCCTGAGCCAAGTTCAGCCGTGCGATTCTATCCGTAGCTGAACTATGTGCCTAGACTCTAGATACGTTGTGTTTTCTACTCTGTAGCCAGGTTCTATGCCGTCGCGATCGCAGCCCCCCGATCAGCCTCCTGAAACGTCCCCCGATCCTCCCTCATCTCCTGAGGCTCGCTTTCCGGTGGTGGGCATCGGAGCATCGGCGGGGGGCCTAGAGGCATTTACTCAGCTGCTAACCCATCTGCCCGCCGATACGGGCATGGCAACAGTGCTGGTGCAGCACCTCGACCCCACCCAGGGCAGCCTGCTGAGCGATATCATTGCCCGCACCACCTCAATGCCGGTGCAGGCGATTGTTGACGACATGGCGATCGCCCCCAACCACGTGTACGTCATTCCCCCAAACACTACGCTGACCATAAAAAGCGGGCGGCTGCGGCTGCACCCCCGCGACCCAGCTCAGCGGATCAACAAAACCATCGACCGCTTTTTTGAGTCGCTGGCCCAAGACTACGGCCACAACGCCATCGGAGTAGTGCTATCGGGGGGCGAGTCCGACGGCACTCTAGGCCTAGAGGCGATTAAGGCAGCGGGAGGCATTACCTTTGCCCAATCCGAAGACTCGGCTCAGATCGTCAGCATGCCCCGCACGGCCATCGCCACCGGCCAGGTCGATTTTGTGCTGCCTCCGGCTGAAATTGCCGCCGCCTTAGCCGACCTTATCCGCCATCCCTACATCGGCCAACCGGTCGCCGACGCGCTACCGGTACTCAGCGAAGCCGAAACCCTAGCTGCCATATTTGCCTTGCTCAAGGCCGCTAGCCGAGTCGACTTCAGTCAGTACAAACCCACCACCCTAAAACGGCGCATTCTGCGGCGTATGGCCCTGCACCGCCTTGAAGAGTTTGACCGCTACTATCAGTATTTGCGAGAGAACCCGGCGGAGGTGCAGGCGCTGTACCAGGAAATTTTAATTAGCGTCACGGGCTTTTTTCGCGATGCTGGAGCCTTTGAGTGCCTCAAACAGCAGGTGTTTCCGGCTCTGCTGCGCGATCGCGCAGCAGACCTGCCCCTGCGCTTTTGGGTAGCGGGTTGCTCTACCGGAGAAGAGGCCTACTCAATTGCCATGTGTCTGATGGAGTTTTTAGCCCACCATCCCTACAAGCCGCCCATTCAGATCTTTGCAACCGACGTCAGCGAAGCGGCCATTGAAGTTGCCCGCACCGGCATTTACCTACCCACCAAAGTGGTCGACGTGTCAGCCGATCGGCTCCAGCGTTTTTTTGTGCCGGTAGAAGGGGGCTACCAAATCAACAAGCCGGTGCGAGAGCTGTGCGTATTTGCTCGCCAGAACCTGATTGGCGACCCGCCCTTTTCGCGGCTCGACTTAATTAGCTGCCGCAACGTGCTGATCTACTTTAGTAGTGCTCTGCAAAAGAAGGTGCTGCCTATGTTCCATTACGGACTGAAGCCCCGCAGTTTTTTGATGCTGGGCTCGTCAGAAACCGTGGGGGAGTTTTCTGACCTGTTTGCCTTGCTCGACCGCCGGCACAAGATCTATGCAAAACAATCGTCTGCCCTGCGGCTTAACCTAGACCTGTCCGAAGACAGCTACGAACGCGACACCACGCCGCAGGCGAGCTACCAAGAGCCCCGTCCCATTCTCGATCTGTACGAAACCGCCGATCAGCTCGTGCTAGGTCGCTACGGCCCCGTGGGGGTGATGGTCAACAATCATCTAGAAATCTTGCAGTTTCGAGGCCAGACCCGCACTTATCTAGAGCCTGCCCCCGGACGGGCCAGCCTCAGCCTGCTGTCAATGGCTAAAGAGTCGCTGCGGCTCGATCTGCGTACCGCCCTCTATCAGGCCAAGCAGCTAGGTCAGCCGGTGAAAAAATCTGCGGTGCTGCGCGCACCCGGTCTTAGCCGTCTAGTACAGATCGAGGTGCTGCCTTTTCAGGCTAGCGGCAAGGGCGAGGCTTATTTTTTAGTGCTGTTCAGCGGTGGCGAGTCGGATCCAGCAGAGGTCGCTGAGGATTTAGAGACTGATCGAGGCGACGTTAGCGAGTCACTAACGCTTCAGCGCCTGCAAGAGGAGCTAGAAAGCACGCGATCGCACCTCCAGGCCATCATTGAAGAGCAGGAAGCCACCAACCAAGATCTGCGGGCCGCCAATGAAGAAGTTCTCTCCAGCAACGAAGAGCTGCAAAGCACTAACGAAGAGCTGCAAACCGCCAAGGAAGAAATTCAGGCTACCAACGAAGAACTCAGCACCATCAATGACGAGCTGTACCGCCGCAACGCCGAAACTACCCGGATTGGCAACGACTTTCAAAATTTACTCGGCAGCATTAATATTCCCATCCTTATGCTCGAAAGCGACCTCAGCATTCGCCGCTTCACCCCTACGGCAGCAGCTCTGTTTAATCTGATTCCCACCGACATTGGCCGCCCCCTCAGCGACATCAACCATCGGATTGCTCTAGATGATTTAGAAGCCCAGATCTTAGCGGTCATCACTACCCTCAACCAGTACCAGCAGGAGGTGCAGGATCAAGATGGTCACTGGTACGACCTGCGCATACGCCCCTACCGCACCATTGACGATCGCATTGATGGTGCGGTGCTAGTACTTGTAGACATCAACAGACTGAAGCGCAGCGCCGAGGATCTGCGTCAGGCGCGCGACTACGCCGAAGCCATTTTAGCCACGGTACAAGACTCGCTGTTAATTATCGATAGTGACCTGCGGGTGGTGCGGGCCAACGAGCGGTTCTACAGCACCTTTGCAGTTTCGCCCTCAGAAACTGAGGGCTGCTCTATCTTTGAGCTGGGCAACGGGCAGTGGAATGTTCCCCAGCTGCGATTGCTGCTGCAAGACCTGCTGCCCGCCAGCACTTACATCGACCAGTTTCGCATCGACCACGAGTTTGACCGCATCGGCTCTAAAACCATGCTGTTTAACGCTCGTCAGGTGGCCTCTGCCAGCGGTAATCCGCTGATTTTGCTGACCATTCAGGACATCAGCAACCCGCAAACCCCATCACCGTGAGTCACGACCAGCATGGGCCTAGACCTGCGACTAGAGGTAGTGAACGTGTTTAAGCGCTCCAGCTTTGCGTAGTTTTGCAATGATAGAGGTGCTTCTGAAGGGGATCTAGCGAAGTGAGCTAGCATAATAGTCTAGGGCAATAAGAAACCGTATAGCCCTGCCCAGGAGGCTCTCGCGCTATGGGCATTTCTCAACAAATTGAGGCTGTTTACCAACGGGCTTTGCTGCTGCGTCAGCGGGCTATGGCCCAGCCGGTAAGGGCCGACTTAATCAGTGAAGCGCTGCGAGAGCTGTATTTTGTTTTAGAGGAGCTGCAGGCCGTCGATGCCGAGCTTCAGCAGCAGAACCAGAGTCTGCTCGATGCTCAGCAGCAGGTCGAAGTCGAGCGGCAGCGCTACCGTACCCTGTTTGAGATGGCTCCCGACGGCTACCTCGTCACCAATGGCCGGGGCGAAATTTACCACGCCAACCAGGCAGCGGCGAGGTTGTTTGGCGTGCCCCAGGCCACCCTGCTTAACAAACCCCTGGTAGTACTCGTCGAGCCCGACCACCGCCCCAAAATTTTGACCTGGCTTGCCCAACCCCAGAACCAGCGGACCTGGGAGCTGAGCATCACCTGCCGTGACGGGCCTGCGATGCCGGTAGCTATCAGCACTGCCATTATTACTCCCACCGCAGGCAAGAAGATTGCTATCTTGTGGTCGCTACGCGATGTTAGCGATCGCAAACAGGTAGAGCAGCAGCTGCAAGATGCCCACGACGAGCTCAAGCGCCAGGTCGAAACTCGCACCGCCGAGCTGGTTCAGACCCAGGTCCACCTAGAGCGCAGCCAGCGCTTAGAGAGTTTGGGCACCCTGGCCAGTGGTTTGGGCCACGACCTCAGCAATACTTTGACCCCGCTCACCGCCGGAGCCGATCTGCTGCTGCTGCCCCATTTCGAGCTCAGCGTAAAAGCCCGTGATGTGGTGGAAATAATGAGTAGCAGCGCCCGGCGCAGCGTCGATCTGGTTCAGCACCTGCTGCTGTTTGCCCGAGGTGGCTCTGGAGAGCGGGTACCTCTAGTGCTCGATCGGTTGCTAGCGGAGGTCTTAGCCCTAGTTCAGCGCACCCTCTCTAGCAGCATTGTTGTGAACCCGGTGACTGGTGCTGACGGGTCTACCTGGGTCGAGGCCGACCCCACCCAAATGCACCAGGTGCTGATGAATCTTTGCCTAAACGCCTGCGACGCGATGGCCGCGGGCGGGGTTCTCTCGATTACGCTCGAAACCTGCCGGTTAGAGCCAGGTGACCCCCGGCTTGCTCCCCCGGCGGCAGCGGGGTGTTACCGCGTGGTGACCGTTGCCGACACCGGCAGCGGGATCGAACCCAGCGTTATCGATCGCATATTTGATCCGTTTTTCACCACCAAAGCTCTAGGAGAGGGGACTGGGCTGGGGCTGGCTGTTACCTTTGGCATTGTGAAAAGCCACGGGGGGTTCATTCAGGTGAGCAGCTCAATGGGTAATGGCAGCCAGTTTCGGGTATATTTACCGGCACTCGCGGCCCCAGCGCCCGCCCCAGCGCTTTTAGCCCAGCTGCTCCACGGGCATGGAGAGCGGGTGCTGATTGCAGACGACAACGCTGCCGTGCGCCAAACCACCGGCCTGCTGCTCGAAAACTACGGCTATATTCCCCTCACCGTCGCGGACGGCACTGCCGCATTAGCCCAGTACGAGCAAGGGCGGGCCAACTCAGCGGAAGCGATTGATTTAGTCTTGCTAGATATAGACATGCCTAGGCCCAGTGGCCTAGAGATTCTGCGAATGCTGATTGCCCTCGACCCCCACCTGGGGGTGGTGGTTATGAGCGGATCTAAGCACGATCAAGAAGAAATTTTGGCCGCCGGGGCCAGGGCGTTTATAACAAAGCCCTACCGCGCTCAGGAGATGCTGCTGGCCTTAGATCAGGCCCTTCATCCTAGCTAACTACGTACTTACGACCGGCACCGCAGCGGGCCGATCTATAGCTGTATCCAGAGGGCTGAGGAAAACAGCGATCGCCCCTGCTGAGACAGGAGAGACGCGTTGGCCTACAGCTATCGTCTGGATATCGTGTGGAAGCTATCTATAGAGCGTCCAGGCGATAGCTATGACTATAGAAACAAAGATCGCCGTTCAGATCGCATACTCTTAATAAAACCAGTTTTGTGGAGTCAGTGCCGTGGTCAACCTGCTGAGTGCGCTGCCTGATAGCCCTATTATTGCATTTACAATTCTGCTGGTGGTAACGCTCGTTATTCCGCCCATCTTTGAGCGACTGCGGCTGCCGGGGCTGGTGGGTTTACTGGCAGCAGGGGTCGTTCTGGGGCCAAGCGCCCTGGGTTTGCTCGATCCAGCGGGGGATGTGGAAACCCTGCTGTCTGACGTGGGCAAAATTTATCTGATGTTTGTAGCCGGGCTTGAGATCGATCTCAAAGACTTTAAGCGCACCCGCAACCGATCGCTGGGATTTGGGTTTACCACCTTTGCGGTACCTCTGGTCTTCGGCCTGCTGCTCAGCCGTTTTTTTGGCTTTAACTGGATTGCGG
>JBARUP010000018.1:0-4922 GCA_049645805.1 Nodosilinea sp. | reverse complement strand
GGGCAGCGACGGCGGTAGAGCGATTTCCTGACAAGTTTGCCCCCCAGAACGGCATGATGAGTATGGTACTGGCGCAGAAATACACCTAAACGAATTATGACAAAGCTCTCGACGCGGCTACGCGACTCCAAACTGCTGCTGTGGGGTATTGTTGGAGCCCTGCTAGTCGGGATGCTAGTACCGCTGCTGCTGCTGGTACCTCGAAACAACCAGGCCAGCGCCCCCGATAGCCCCGAAGCCCGCCAGGCTATTGTTGCCAACGTCATCGCGTCAACGGATCGAGTCAGCCTGGTGGGGTCATCGTCCACGCGGGGAAACCCCGACGCGGCCATTGTGCTGTTCAAGTTCTCAGACTTTCAGTGCCCCTACTGCGCTGTGGCGGCAGGCAACATGAAGGAGTTTGTGGGCAGTCACGAAGACGAAATTCTCTATGTCTACAAGCACTTTCCGCTGGCTCAAATTCATCCGGAGGCGATCCCAGCGGCCCAGGCAGCCTGGGCCGCTGAGCAGCAGGGGCAGTTTTGGCTCTACCACGACGGTCTGTTTGCAAACCAAGACCGCCTAGGTGACGATCTCTACATTGAACTAGCCGAAGCTATGAGGCTAGATGTAGAGCAGTTCAACCGCGATCGCGCTAGCAGCGCCGCCGCTGAAGCCATTCAGCAAGATCTAGCGCTCGCCGAGCAGCTTCAGCTCCAGGGTACGCCGTCCTTCATCATGAATGACCTGCTGATTCCAGGCGGTGCGCCGCCTCAGCTATTTGAGGAAATCTTTAGCCGAATTAGCGGATTAATCAAGGCTCAGTAATCTAGGTCTAGAGCGCTTCTAGCTTGGCTAGAAGCGTTTCGACAACGTCACAGGTAACAGGCGGGTCAAAAAAGTAGCCTTGTCCTAGCTGACAGCCCAGTGACCTAAGCTGCTGGAGCTGTTCTGCGGTTTCGATACCTTCGGCGATGGTAGTCAGACCCAGCTGCCGAGACAGATTGATAATGCTCCTAGCCATGCTTAGATTGCGGTGACTATCGAACAGATTACTCACAAACGATCGATCGATCTTGAGATTGTTGACGGCAAGACGATGTAAATAGCTTAGGGAGGAGAATCCAGTACCGAAGTCGTCAATGCTAATTTGCACAGCGAGATCATTAAGTTGACCCAGTCGCTGGTTAATAGCTTCAATATCTTCCATAAACATGCTTTCGGTAATTTCGAGAGCTAGACAATGCCCTGCCAGCCTGGTTTCGGCCAGGGTTTGCTCGACCTGAGCAACCAGGCTGGACTGCTTAAGCTGAGTAACCGAGAGATTGACGCTTATTTTGAGCGCCGCTGCTTTAGAAAACTGCCCCTGCCAAGTTTTCATTTGCTGACAGGCGGTTTTCAGTACCCAGGCCCCTAGGGGTACCACCAGCCCTGTATCTTCGGCAATCGGAATAAAGTCAGCCGGAGAAATCATGCCTTTGGTGGGGTGTTGCCAGCGCACCAGAGCCTCAAAGCCAGCCAGATAGCCTGTGGTGAGATCAATGATGGGCTGGTAGCGCAGGGTCAGCTCTTGCCGATCGAGAGCTAGCCGCAGATCATTCTCTAACTCCCGGCGCTGCAGCGCCTGCTGGTACATAGTCTGGTTAAAAATGATGTAGCCTACGTGAGGCATTTGCTTGGCTGAGTACATGGCAATCTCGGCATCGCGCAGCATATCTATGCCCTCGCTATAGCTGCGATCGCCCATCACAATGCCAATGCTCGCTCCGACCACTACCTCCTGGCTGCCCAGCGGAATGGCGATCTCAAAGTTGGCTAAAACTCGTTCTGCAGTGCGAACCGCCACCGATAGGTCATCGAGATCTTCTAGCAGCAGCACAAACTCGTCACCCCCCAAGCGAGCGGCTAGGTCAATACCGTTAATGGAGGATTGCAAACGCTGAGTAATGTGCTGGAGTAGGCGATCGCCCACCTGGTGCCCCAGGCTATCGTTAATGACCTTGAAGCGGTCGAGGTCAATCAGCAGAACCGCAAACTGGGCAGTCTCTTGCTGCTGAACGCGCTTCAGGGCTAAGTCGAGCCGCTCTATCAGCAGGCTGCGATTGGGCAGGCCAGTGAGGCTGTCGTGGGTGGCGGCGTGCTCTAGCTGCTGCTGCACCCGCACCTGATCAGTAATATCCCTAGAGCTGCTCTGTAGGTACGTAGGCACACCGCGCTCGTAGACCACCTTGACTAAGCTTTCGAGCCAGACGTAGCCCCCATTTTTGCAGCGCGTCCGGTAGGTAATAGGGCCTGCCGAGGGATACTCAACGGCTTGTTGAAACTGAGGACGGATCAGGGGACGATCTTCCGGGTGACACTGACGATAGGGATTACTGCCAATCAACTCGCGGGGCTCGAAGCCCAGCAGCGATTGGCAGGAGGGGCTGAGGTAGAGATACTGACCCTTTAGGTCGTGCAGACAGACAAGATCTTTGACGTTTTCGGCCAGCAGCCGAAAACGAGCCTCACTCTGCTGTAGGGCAGCTTCAGTACGCCCACGCTCAAGCTCAACAGCAGCCCGGTTGGCAAAAATTTGCAGAATGGTGGTGTAGTCAACGCGATCGCGCAGGGGGCGCTTGCTCATGATGCAGAGCAGCCCTAAATGATCACCATCACCATTGGCTATCGTTACGCCCACATAACCCTCTAGCTCCTGTTGCTGCAGAAACGGGTTTGTCGGAAATGCCTGCGCTACCTCAGCCAAACAGCAGTAAACACCCCGCTTAAGCACGTGAGCATGGGGCAGCTCCGTCGATGCCATTCCAATATTCGGCTGTAGCTCTCCCTCATACCAAAACGCTAGCGTCGTCAGCTCTCCATCACCGCACTCTGCCACGTAAACACAGTCGGCCTCAAGGGCAGATGCCAGCTGTCGAGCCAGCTGTCGGAAAAACGCCTCCCCTGTGACAGCCGCCGTTCCAGCCATGAGCTTTTGTAGCGTATCAGTAGCCTGCTTGAGCTCAGTGATGTCTCGCTCAATGACAACGTAGCGATAGACATCGCCAGCCTCGTCGCGGATAGGATACGAGCGATTCCAGATCCAGCGGGTGTGGCCATCAGACCCGATAAACCGATACTCATCATTGAAAAAGGTTTTGCCCTGTAGCTCAGCCTCAAATTTCTCAGCGACCCAGCCCCGATCGTCAGGATGAACGTACTGCAGCCAGGCTCCTGGTAAAGAGTTGTCTGCAACTACGTTTCGGTAGATTTCCGTAAATCGATAGTTGGAGTAGATTAGCCTGCCGGTGCTGAGCTCCCGCAGCATCAGCGAATCTTCAATGCCGTCCACAATTTGCTGCAGCTGTTTGTGGCTCCGCTTAAGTGACTGGCCCATGCGGCTCTTAACCTGAAGCTGATACTTAAGCTGACGGTTGCGTTTACGCAGCGCCTTCTCCTGGGCAAACAGCTTGGCGACAAGCTGAGTAAACGCCTCTGTTAGCCGCGATACCTCATTGTGGCCCAGGATCTCAGGCAGCACCACCTCGCGATTGCCGTCTCGGATCTGATCAGCAGCGGCGGCAATTTGCAGGAGGGGTTTTGTGATTCGGCAGGCCACAACCCAACCCGCAGCAACGAAGCCAGCACCCAGAACAAGCCCAAACAGCAAAATTTGTCCGGACAAAAACCGGGATGGGCCGAAAGCGGTAGCCACCGGCTCGTGCACTAAAACCGTCCAGCCGAGGCCGGGATAGCTCCGATATCCCTGACTATAGACAGCCCCTACCAGATAGCGTTGGCCATCGGGCCAGCGCTCAACAGCAAAGCCCTTCGGCCTTACCTGAACCTGACTCAGGCTGCCTGAGGTTAGCCGCCGGCCTCGCCAGGCCTCAGGCCCAAGAACAACCCGGCCAGCGGAGTCCACAATAAAAACATTTTTATCGCTGGCAGTGGGTTCATTCGTTGCGGAAGCCACCACCTCTTCCACCCACTTCCAAGTAATATGAGCCCCCAAGACCCCCTGGAAAGATCCCCGTTCATTGTAGACCGGGGCTGCGATATCGAGCAGTCGCAGTGGAGACTCGTCAACAGCGTAGGGTAGGAGCTGACTAAGCAGCAGGGCATCGTGTACGTCGCCGACGTAGGCCTCTTTTTGGGCCTGCACAAACCAGTCTCGCTGAGCTACGCTCGCGCCAACCAGCAGTCCTTGGGTGCTAACCTGCACCACGCCCTCCTGGTCGGCAAAGCCAATCCAGGCATAGCTTGGGTAAGTGCTTTGCAATCGGTCGAGCAGGCTCTGTCGACCACTGTTGGCCTGAGCAAGCCGTCCTGCCATTTCGAATTCGGCCACGATTTGAATTTCACGGTAGCGCTCAAATAGGCTTCGATCCAACTCCTCAGCTACTTGGTCAGCCATAAGCATCAGTCTGTAGCCGATGTCTTGCTCTATTTGCCGCTCCGCGATGCTGCCAGCTACGCCACCGAAGACGATTGAGAAGATGAGCGTAATACTGCTAAACGCAATCCCTAGGCGCATACCGAGGCTGATATTTACCCAGGACGGAAAAATTCGCTGCATAGAGATACGACATCAGGTGAGGGCTCAGTCAACCCGTGGGCAATACTCCTGAGCTCCATTGAAGGGCAGGCGACAGGTAAAAGGCGACCAACCACGTGTGTTAACAGGGTTGAAAGCAGAAAAAGCCAAAGCTAGTCACTACACGTTTTAAGTGTTCCCGCCTCACCAATGTTTGTATAGATTCTGCATAGACTCGTCATCCACCCACCTTGACCTCAGGCATTGGGATTGACAAAGAGCCCATCCGACACCTTTTGGCTTGCTCAAAAGCGAGCTCGAAGATCACAGATCAGAATATGCCAGTTGAGTGTGACAGTTGACGGGACTGCCCAGCCTAGTCGGGTATTCTTCAGATTTTAAGTGGCAAATAGGGCGGGGCTTATAG
>JBARUP010000017.1:0-1673 GCA_049645805.1 Nodosilinea sp. | reverse complement strand
ATGCAGCAGCGGGTGCGGTGGCAGCACCCCCAAGTGATCGAGCGAGGCGTTGACCAAACTCGCCTAGTCATAGAGGATGGCGGTGCAGATGACGAGACCTTCTCTTTTTTGGTGCTGGGCGACAGCGGCACTGGGCGACACCGCAGCAGCAGCCCCCAGCGCGAGGTAGCCAAGCAGCTCTTAGCCCACGCCGATGCGGCCCGCTTTACGCTACACACCGGAGACGTGGTGTATTTGGTCGGGTCCCGAGATCAATACCGGTCAAACTTTATCAAGCCCTACCGCGAGTGGTTGGTCGGGGGCGATAACTACCGCAAGATTGCCTACGATCGCATGGTTTTTAACCGGCCTATTCTGCCAGTGCTAGGCAACCACGACTACTACGATCTGCCTCCCCTAGTGGGGCTGGTGTCGGGTTTGGCCACGCCGCTGCGCTATGCCCTGCGCTCTTACCTCGATATAGACGTTAGCTGGCGGGGGTCGCACCAGGGAGATGCCTACGCTAAAGCGTTTTTGGATTACCTAAAAGCGGTACCGGAGGGGGAGCTAAACCAGCATTTAGACGCTCACTACACCAGCCAGACTGAAAGCGGGCGCGCCCTGACCTACCGCCCCGGCGACTTTACCCGCCTGCCCAACCGCTACTACACCTTTCGCTACGGCGGCATCGACTTCTTTGCCCTCGACTCCAATACCTTTAACCAGCCCTTGCCCAGGGCTGATACTGCGGCAGCGCGGCGATCGCTAGAAGAAGAGCGCCAGCAGCTAGAAACAGTCAAAGCCGACCTCGTCCGCCAGGCTGGCATGGCGGCGTTAAACCCTGAGAACGAAGAACATCAGGAGTATCTCACCGAGAAGCTTGAGGCGCTCGACGAGCAGCTTAACGACATCGACAAGCAGCTCGACAGCAACGACTCGCCCATGGTCGATACCGAACAGCTCGACTGGCTGCGCGATCGCCTGATGGCGTCTTGGCAAAACCCAGGGGTGCGGGGGCGCGTTCTTTTTTTTCACCACCCGCCCTACATCACCGAAGCCACCAAGTGGCCCCAGGGGCAGACCCTAGCGGTGCGCTACCACCTGCGCCGGGTGCTCGATGCCGTCGCCGCTGAGGTTGGTGAGGTGGCTCAGGGTCGCCCCCTGGTTGATCTAGTGCTCAACGGCCACGCCCACTGCTTTGACTACGTGCGCACGGGCGACACCGGCCACGGCGATGCCAACATGACCTGGGCGGTCTGCGGCGGCAGCGGCTACAGCCTGCGGCGACAGCGCGAAGAAGGCCCTGAACTCACAGAAGACATTGACGGCAGTACCCGCACAGTCGCGACGTCACACCTGTACCTGGGCCGCGCGGGTCACGGTAGCCAGCTCAAGCGCCCCTACTCGGCCCTGCGGGTCGATGTAGCTCCGGGTGATCCGCCAAAGCTAACTCTAACCCCGCAGGTAGCAGAGAAGTTTAACGGCAGGTGGAAGGGATATGAAATGGAGGGGATAGAGGTATAGACGAGTGAGAAGATCATCGACAATTTTCTCACTTATCTATACCTACTCCCACTACTTTCAAATCCACCGCGTACCCCGCCACGACTAGATACACGGCCCCGGCGACGGTGCCGATCTGACGAGTAAGATAGCCGAGGCGATCGCGAAACAGTCGCCCGATTGGGTAGGCG
>JBARUP010000016.1:0-12480 GCA_049645805.1 Nodosilinea sp. | reverse complement strand
GTACTACAACGGTTTGCCCAGTCAGGGTAGCCGGGCCGTTTACCGTGACGCTACAGGTGTCGGTATCTACGGCAATGTCGGCTCCAAAAGCCCGCAGCATGCGCTCGCTGTGGTCGCGGGACAGGCTGGGTTCGGTGACGGTAGTGCTACCCGCAGTCATTAACCCCGCTAGCAAAATGCACGACTTGATCTGGGCTGAAGCGACTGGGGAATGGTAGTGGACGGGCTTGAGGGCTCTGCCGCGCACGGCCAGAGGAGCGAGGCGATTGTTCTGGCGGCCCCAAATCTCGGCCCCCATCTGGGCTAGGGGTTGAATAACGCGATCCATGGGTCGCGATCGCAGTGACTCATCGCCAGTAACGGCAAAGTAGCGATCGGGGTGGGAGGCCAGCAGCCCCAGCATCAGCCGCAGAGTGGTGCCCGAATTGCCGGCGTTGAGCACGTCGGCGGGTTCTTGCAGATTGCCCAGCCCCACCCCCTTTACCATCACCCACTCGTCTTCTAGGGCAGATATGTCTACCCCCATAGCCCGAAAGCAGGCGGCGGTACTGCGCGGATCTTCGCCCAGCAGCAGGCCCTGAATGCGGGTTTCTCCCTGGGCGATCGCCCCCAGCATCAGCGCCCGGTGGGAGATGGACTTATCTCCTGGCACCCGCACGCGCCCCCGCAGGGCTACCTCATCGCTGGGGAATTCCAGAGTCATCGTTTGGTGAGGCGCGGTGTTAGTTAACTCGATGCGGGCGGTCATGGCAGCGGTAGTAAAAGCCGTGGCTAATCGTACCCTATTTGGTGATCGAGAGCCGAGGGGCGATCTATGAGGCGACCATAGAGGTTTTGGGCCGAGCAAAGATCATGCGGCCAGCGGAAGTTTGCAGGGAGCCTGTGACCACCACTTCCAGCTCTTCACCGATATAGTCGCGCCCTTCTTCGACCACCACCATGGTGCCGTCGTTGAGGTAGCCCACCCCCTGGGAGGGCTCTTTGCCTTCTTTAAGAATTTTTAGGTCAATGTCGTCGCCGGGTAGGTAAGCCGGGCGAATAGCCTGGGCCAGATCGTTGATGTTAAGCACCTCAACGTCCTGGAAGCTAGCGACTTTGTTGAGGTTGTAGTCGTTGGTGAGCAGCATAGCGTTGAGCTCCTGGGCTAGCTTTACCAGCTTCGCATCGACGGTGGGGATATCGTCGTAGTCGACGGAGTTAATCAGCAACCGGTTGGGGTAGACCTCACGAATGCGGTTGAGCACGTCTAGACCGCGGCGACCCCGATCGCGCTTCTGGTCATTACTGGCATCAGCCACGTGCTGTAGCTCCTGCAGCACAAACTGCGGTACCAGCAGCTGCCCCTCAAGAAACCCTGTGCCCAGCAGGCCCTCGATCCGACCGTCAATGATGCAGCTGGTGTCGAGCACTTTGGTTTTGCTGGGCTTGAGGGTGCCCTCGGCCACGAGGGTTGACTCTAGAGTGCCAGGGCTAATCAATCGCAGCAGCGATCGCCCGTGGGTATCGGCTAAGTTCATGCCCGACACCGCAAAAAGCACGCTGCCCAGCACCGCCGTCATCGGCTTGATGAAGCCGAACTCTGCCGGAATCGGCAGCAAAAACAGGGGAGCCAGCATTAGGTTAGCAATGAGTAATCCCAGAACCAGGCCCACGGCGCGGGTGAGGATGCGGTCGGGCGGGAGTTCTTTGATCTGTCTCTCCAAGCGGCGGTAGCTGGTTTGCACAACCAAGCCCAGCCCGGTGCCAATCAATCCGCCAAATACGGCGGTCACTGTGCCCAGCGCCTCCGTATTGGTTACCTGCTGCAAAATTGGCTCAGGCAGCAGGTCAATGCTGTAGAAACCGATCCCTGCCCCAGCTAGGACAAATGAAAATACGATGAGTGCGTCTAGCATGGTGATTAGCAGTCCGGGCAGTGGTTTTGCAGCCGATAGAGGCTGAATGGCTTACTCCTAACAGTGTACTCCGCCAGATCAAAAGCGCCAGAAAGGCATCTGAGGGAGCCAGGGCAAAGTATACCGCTAATGCCCGCCCCTCTAACCGCTCTGCGGGCTCTGCAATAATGGAGGGGTTGCTGCACTTGCATTCTCCATGTCTTTGTCCTTTTTGCGAGCGGCGGTCGTCAGCCTGGCGGCCTACGCCCCCCACGTTGAGTCTCCGGCTGAGTCTACAGGTTTATCTCCTGTAGTTTTAGACGGGCTCGATACTAACGAGTGTCCCTACGATCTGCCCGAGGCGCTGAAGGAAAAGCTGGCCTGGCAGCTGCACCACGACATCGCCGCCAATCGCTACCCCGACGGTAGCCATGGATCGCTCAAGGCCGCGATCGCCCAGTACGTCACCGAGTCTGCCAACGGGACATTTTTCGGGTCTGAACATATTTCCGTTGGCAACGGCTCTGACGAGCTAATTCGCTCGCTGCTGCTTGCTACCTGCGTTGGCGGTGAAGGGTCAATACTAGTCGCCAATCCTACCTTCTCGATGTACGGCATTCTGGCCCGTACCCTGGGCGTTCCGGTCGTCACCGTAGGTCGCAGCGAGAAGACGTTTGAGATTGATTTGGCAGCAGCTCAGCAGGCCATCGCGCGGCCTGCGGGGCTACCCGTGCGGGTAGTGTTTATGGTGCATCCCAACTCCCCTACGGGCAATGCCCTTACCGCCGCCGAGCTAGCCTGGCTGGAGTCTCTGCCGTCAGACGTTTTAGTCGTAGTAGACGAAGCCTATTTTGAGTTTAGCCAGCAAACTACGGTAGCGCAGATTTTGAACAAGCCTAACTGGGTGGTGCTGAGAACCTTTTCTAAAGCCTTTCGCCTAGCGGCCTATCGGGTGGGCTACGCCGTTGCCACCCCCATTCTCACCCAGGCGCTCGAAAAAGTACGCCTGCCCTACAACCTCCCTGGTCTGACCCTGGCAGCAGCCCAGCTCGCCCTAGCCCATCGTCAGGAGCTGCTAGCGGTGGTGCCCGAGATTCAGCAGCAGCGGGGTGTGCTGGCCGAGGCGATCGCTCAGCACACCCCGCTGAATCTGTGGCCCAGCGACGCTAACTTTCTCTACGGTCGCCCCCCAACTCAGCCGAGTCAGCCAGCCGAAACCGAATTAAAGCGCTGGTTTAACCGACTGCGGGCGCAGGGCACCCTAGTGCGCCACACCGGCGGTGGCTTGAGAATTACCGTGGGAACTCCAGCAGAGAATCAGCGCACCTTGACTCACATGAGGCAGATCTAACACCCCTTGCTCTGAAAGCGAAGCGCTACACCAGCACTCTGGCTCGCCGGACGGTGTAGGGCAACACCCCAACCAGTAGGGCAAAGGCTTCGTCGGGCACCTGGTCAACAATGTTCTGGTCGAAGTAGCTCTTGAACTGCTCCAAGATGAGCTGGGCGCGATCGATGGGTACAGGCTTGTCGGTAAAGTTTTGGGTGAGCCGCACCCACTGCAGACGAATCTTGAGCGCCTTTTGCTGGGCTTCAGCCGATTCGGGCGAAATCAGCGACAGACTACCAAGCGGTATAACGGCCCGACAATCGGTATCGAGCCCGCCGCCCACGGCGGCACCAGGACCAGCAAACTCAGTGTAGAACTCTTTATGGATGATCAGCCCGTTGCGGCGGCGGCTGTTAACAACCCAAAGTTCATCACCCCGAATTCTAGCCAGAATATCGTCGTCGTCTGACAGCAGCGAACTGGACTCGAAATACGGGTTGGAGAGACGGCTCACTGGCTTCACAACGGGGCCACGGGTGGATTGAGATGCCTCAAACAGGCCAGAAGAACTCAGAGAGTTTTCGGCTCGTGGCCATGAACTATTTTGCTCAAAGTTAGAGGTCATCCCCGGCATATCATAGCGACAACGGCTCGATCAGCCGCAGTCTTTATCCGTTCCCTCGGCCCATGGGCTACCTGTGAACCCTAGCGCCTCAGGTACTTATTCTAGAGTAAATAGCTAGCTGGGCCGCTTAGAAGTGTTTAGCTGAGCTGAAGGAGGAATAAACTTCTTCGCTAAAAGTTTGAGGTTTGTGTGAAGTCGTCCGGCTGAGGCACTTAAGGCCAGGGAGCAGTCGGCGTAAGTGACCTGTGCATCAGCAGCCGTCGAGACTGCATACCGAGCCAGGAAGCCGGCGTATCTTCTGCTTGACGGACTCTAAAACCAGCTTTGCGATACAGCGCCTGGGCTGCCAGATTGTCCTCCATAACGTGGAGACGCAGTTCGTAGACGCGCCACTGCTGTGCCATCTGCTCGCACGACTGGAGCAGCGCGCTGGCTACTCCCTGACGCCGAAAGCCCTGTCGTACCGCTAGGTTTGAGATGTAGACGTGGCGATCGCCCTGCCAGGGCCACGGCTGACGTAGAGAGGCTTCTATAGTGCCTGCGAGTAGATCTGCTGCTGAGCAATCGAGCACTGGTTTGCCATCGGCTGGAACCGTTGCAGACGACATCGCCATCAGGCAGGCATACCGGGGAGACTGAGCCTTCAGCCGCTGCTTCAGGTCTTCTTGAATGCCTAGGCGAATGAAGGGATAGACCCAGTAGCGCCAGCCTAAGGGGTCGTAGAAGCTGCTGGTGAGCACATCAGTAAGAGCCTCAACATCCTGCAGGCGGGCCGAACGAATCAGCGGCTGTGGGATCTCCACAGCGGGTAAGGGTGGTGAATTCGAGTCAACTTGTACCATAAGCCCCAGCAGCAGACCCCAGAAAAATGCTCGGCGTTAGCGTCCTCAGAGTGAGCGTCTGGCACTCAGTCTGGGCGTTAGGTCAATTGCCTATAGCAGTCAATATACCCTTCTCCCAGCCGTCAACGGGTAGGATCAACGGGTAAGTTTGGCCCGCTCACCCAGCCACGCTCCCGCTTACTGACCCACTCCTTTCCCTCAACCTTGTCACCTATCGATGGCGACTCCTTTCTTGACTACCTTCCCTCGGCACCGCGACCCTATGCTGCTGTGGCCGGTTGCAGCCGCTGCTTCGGTTGTCGCACACGGTGTAGCCCTGGTTATGGTTCGTACCCTGGCTATTCAGGCTCCGGCTCTCCCGGAGGGAGAAACAGCCCCACTGCCCATTCAGCTGGTGACGCTTTCTCCCGATCTGCCGCCCCCCGCCGAACAAAGCGTCGAGGTGCCGAGTGATTTGGCTCCGGTAGAAGCTGCTGCTGCCGAGCCACAGCCGCCTGTAGCCTCTCAGCCCCCTGACCCAGTTACCTCTCCTCCTGCTGCTGCCCCCGACCAGCCGCCGCTAGAACCGTTTATTACTCCGACTACGCCCCAGGCCGCGCCTGTAGCCCCGCCCCTACAACCGGCCCCCGCACCGTCTCCTGCTGCCCCGGTATCGCCTGCGCCGCCTCGTCCTGCCCCGGTATCGCCTGCGCCGCCTGCGGTAGAAGCCTCACCATCGCCTGCGCCACCGTCGCCTGCGCCACCGTCGCCTGCGCCACCGGCTACAGACCCCAGCCCAGAGGGTGCTATAGGGCAGGGAGGACAGGTAGTGCCTGTGGGAATTCGCCTAAACCCTAACGGTAGGGATATTCCTGACGCTGCGCCTCAGCTGCTGGGCACAGCGGCGATTGATCTGCAACCTCTAGCCTCAGGCTGCGGCTTTGCCAACCTAGAGGCGCTGCTGAGCGGGGCAGTAGCGACCTCTGTGCAGATGCAGATTCGAGTAGAAACTAGTGGTGAAATTTCTGATGTTAGGCTACTTCAGGGCACAGGTAGCGATGCTGTAGATAGTCTAGTGGGCTGCGTCGTGAAGCAGCGGCTGCGGCTACAGCCAGCCAGTTCGGCTGGGGTTCCTCAACTCACCGACGCCTTTATTCTGGATGCTCGAATCCAGTTTTTCTAGGCGCGGGTATTGCTGGTAAGGTGGGCGGTATCGTTAAAGCGCTTGATCTGCCACAGCTCAGTGTTAAGGCGATTGGGGCCAGTTTGATGCCAGCGATCGCGATCTAGCCAAAACTCAGAGCAGGCGGTGTTTCCCATAGGCATTCCCCAGGCGCGATCGCAGCCCAGCAGCCGGGCGATGATCTGCTGCAAAATCCAGTGGTGGCTGATGATGAGCACGCGATCGCCGTTGCCGTGCTGACTGAGGGTATGGTCTAAAAACTGCTGCGCTCTGGCCTGACCCTGATCTAGAGTTTCGGCCTGGGGAATGGGCTGCCAGTCGAGGCTGGTTTCAAGCCGTTGGCAGAGGGCGGGGTAGCGATCGCGGGCCTCAATCCAGGTCAGACCGTTAAAAATGCCTGAATCATACTCTTTGAGATCGTCGCGCAGATCTATGGGCACCGCTTTACCCCAAGCTGTCTCTCCTTGAATTGCCTCGCCAGGCGGCAGACTCGACTCCAAGCCCGTCCACAGTGCGGTCAGAGTCGCGGTAGCTCGCTCTAGCGGGCTGCAATAAATGTGGGTGGGGAACCAGCTGGCGGTAGCTAGGTGCTGCCCTAGCTTTAGGGACTGCTGCCTTCCTCTGGCCGTAAGCCCGGTGGAGCTAACGCCCTCCATGCGGCCTGCGGTATTGCCCACAGACTGACCGTGGCGGACTAGCAGCAGCTTGAGAGGCATTGGCTCAGCTTCAACGTTAAGCTATTTCCACGGTATGGGCTTAGGGAGCAAGGCGGTCAATCTAACCTTAAGGAAGTCAAAAATGGCTAATTTTTTCTGTTCTTTGATGGGCCTTCTATGGCTAGTGATCTAGTCAAGCGCATAACCAGCCAGCTCAAGTCGGGGCTGCTGCGGGCTAGAGAGGCTTCCACACTGTCCGAAGATCGGCTCTGCCCCCTACCCCAGCTGTGGGATTTAGGCGTACGTCAACAGCTGCTGGATTTGCCCCTGCCAGCCCCTTACCTGACCAGCGTGGCTGAGCAAGTGTCTGGGGCCGTGACGACCTGGCAAAACACTCTCGATGCCCCTAATAGCCTAGTGCTTTTGGGCAGCCCTGTGGACGATACTGGGTCAGTACTGGCGGCTGCCCTAGCCCAAAGCGCACCAGAGGACGCACTAGAGGACGCACTAGAGGACGCACCAGAGAACTCACCAAAGGCCGATAGCTGGCGGATCTTTCGTCCCCTAGACTGGACGACGCGCCCGACGAATCCGCTATCGATCAAAGCGCAGCTAGCCAAGGCCCTAGAGCAGCTGAAGGAGAGTGAGAAAGACGATGGGGAAGACGACCCAGACGACCTTGCTCACCGCTTCACTGTGATTTTGCTGCCGCCGCTAGAGCAGTGCTTCTTGCGCTGTATTGGCGGCTGGCAAGGGGTCGAGTGGCTACGCGATACGGCGGGTGCTCAGCGTAATTATTTCTGGCTGATATCCTGCAACACCTGGGCCTGGGCTTTTTTGAACCGGGTGTGCCAGGTAGGAGCTTACTTCGATCAGACCGCCGATCTACCCCAGCTCGATCGCGACACCCTGCACGACTGGCTAACTCCGTTTGCCGAAACCCTGGCCCTGGCCTCGGACGAAGACTCGACACCCCTAGCCCTCGGAGACATTTCTTGGTCAAACCTGGTGAACCTGGCGGAGGGCTCGCCTGCTGTGGCTCGCCTGCTGTGGCTGCGATCGCTGCGCCTGCAAAAGCCAGACCAACCCGATCAGCCTGCGCCCCTAGAGCCCGGCTATGCAGTGCCTGTGCCCCTCTATCAGGTTCAGCCTTCTCTACCCTCGTTGCCCGATCTCGAAGCTCTAGACTACTATCTGGTACACGCTCTGATGCTGCACGGGGTGACGTCGCGATCGCAGCTAGCCCTGAGCCTAGGGGAGCCTGAAAGCCTTGTTCAAGTGCGCGGGCAAACGCTTCGTCAGGGTGGGGTTCTGCGTCTAAGCCCTAAAGGACTGAGCGTAGAACCCGTGCACTATCCTCGGCTGGCGGCAGAACTCGACAGCAACAACTTTCTGACCGGAGACGATCTATGAGCAGCCCACTGCGCCTCTTCTCCAGCCTGATTCAGATTGAGACTCTCCGCGACACCGACAAAGCGATTGATAATCTGCTGCGCGACCCCTCCGTTGACCGCCTGTTCAAGGCAGCCGTCAGCGCGCTGGGGGCCTACCTGCTTGTAACAGGAACCCAAAGCCTGGCCAACTGGCTGTCTGAGAAGGTGCCGCGCCAGCTTCGGCTGGGCGTCAAGCAGTCTATTCCGTTCTTGAAAGGGCTGATTCTTCTGGGCCTGATCGCCTACGTGGTCAGGCTGTTCTTTAACGTATCGGGGCAAAACCTGCTAGCCCTGACGAGCACCTTAGCGGTTGCTCTAGGCTTTGCGTTTAAGGACTATGTCACGTCTATTATTGCTGGAGTAGTCGCGCTATTTGAAGCCCCCTACCGGGTCGGCGATCGCATCACCATTGGTAACCACTACGGCGAAGTCGTGAGCTATGGGCTGCGGGGCATTTGCCTGCAAACCTTCGACGATGACGTGGTAACTATCCCCCACAGCAGGATCTGGACCGAGGCGATTGTCAACGCCAACAGCGGCAGCTTAGAAGGCCAGGTGGTAACTGATTTCTACGCCGATCACAAGGCCGACCTGGGCATGATTACTAACGTTCTCTACCAGGCCGTCTACAGCAGCCGTTTCATACAGCTCCAGCTGCCTGTTGTAGTAGTGCTAGCTGAGACTCCGTGGGGTACCCATCTTAAGCTGCGAGCCTACCCCATGGATATTCGCGATGAGCCAGCCTTTCGCAGCGATGTGCTGCGCCGGGCCAAGGCGGCCCTAGCCGATCATCCGGTCGTGTATCCAACGTTCAATTCCCTAATGAGCGCTGAGGAAGATAATAGTGAGGGCACAAGACCAGGAACCTGAGATGACTGACTTAACCACGCTTTTGGGTCTAACAAACCGCCAACCTGCCGATGGTTCGGTAGCATTGGGTAACAAACCTGCGAGATTGAGCCACAAAACTGCGTCATATCGGCCATTCGATTCTAAGATTCATAGCTAGGTGGCCATCTCCGCATGGGCCAGCACTGCACTGTGTCTACGGGAGTTAAACCATGGGTACCTGGGTCAAGGAAACCGATGAAGCTTTTTATTTAATGCAGGGGAACCAGTGGATCTCCCGCATTCAGAAGCGCCCCTCCTCGCGTAACCCCAAGGAGCAGGTGCTCAACGTAGAGGGCATGCGGGACTGGTTCTTGCGATCGGATGCTCCCCTAGCCATGACGGTTTCAGCTGGAGCAGGCGGGTCAGAACCCGAGCAAGCCGGTAGCGGTTCCTCCGGCGGAACGACCCTACCACCGGTAGGAGACGTACCCCCCACCGAAGAAGCAGATCCTTCCTCTATTAACGACACTAAGTCAGAAGAGGCTGACTCGGAAGAAGAGCTTCTCGCACCGGCTAAAAGCCTAACCCTAAAAGTCAAGAGCACGACCTACTTCAAGCTCCAGCCCAAGCTGGCTAGTGACCTGACCGATGCCGAAAAGGTATTGGTGACTAACGGCACCACCTTCGACATTCAGTACTATATTGACGTCGGCAAAAACCACTGGCGGGTGCAGCTGCTCGAACCTACTCTGGGCGACAAGACCAACCGCAACTGGTTTGTCTACACTCCCGACATTGATGTGCTAACCAGCGTTCGGCTGCGGGTGGTGAGCGACACTCTGTTTAAAGCCGCACCCAAAATCTCGTCGCAGCTAAGCGAGTCGCAGAAGGTATTCGTCAAGAACGGTACCCAGCTGAGCCTAATGGCCTTTAAACCAGCAGCGGGTAACCACTACGAGGTCGAACTAGCCGACGCCATTCCAGGCACCGAAGCTAGTGCCAAGTGGTACGTTTACAGTCCAGATACCGAAGTAGACGGCAACCACCAGACTCTCGAAGCCACAGGCGACACTATCTTCAAGGCTGAGCCGGTGCAGTCAAGCCAGCTTTCTAATACCGACAAGGTGCTGGTCAAGAAGGGCACGACCTTCTTGCTCAACTCCTATGCTCAGCCCGACAATAATCACGTGCGGGTGGCCCTACAGGGCGCTTTTTTAGGTCCTCAGAACCGCACGGCCTGGTATGTCTACGTGCCCGATATCCAAATTTCTGGCACCGAAATTGGCAACAATCCCAAAGACCAGGGGCCAGGGCAACCTACCAACCCAGCCGATCGGGGGATACCGATGACCTTCCCTGGATTTAAGGGCACTTATTACTCTAACGACCCCATTCAGCCTAAAAACCGCTACGGGGTGCGGGGCAACTTTACCTGGGGTGAGGCGCTACACGTCAACCGCTCTACCGGCTTCTATCGCCGCCCGGCCAGCGTCGGGGTGATCTACGGCATCTTGAAAGTAGCGGACGTGATGGAGCAAATTCGCAAAATGTATGGCGATAGGCCAATGCAAATTAACTCCTGGTATCGTGACCCGGTAACCAACGCGCGGGTAGGCGGAGCCACGATGTCGCGTCATCTATCGGGTGATGCGGTAGACTTCGTCATCCCCGGCACGCGGACCTTCGACGTCTACGCGCGGCTCAACGGCTGGTGGGGTGGTCGAGGCGGATTGGCTAGCTCTTCTCTGTTCACCCACATTGACGTACGCGGCTACCGAGCCCGCTGGAGCTACGGCAACTAATAAAGGGCCTTGAAAAGAGACTTAGTTAGATATCGCCCTTGGACCAGGCGCGCGAGCTGGGCGGTGGCCGGGGTTATCGGCAGCCTGCTGCTCAGTCTAGGAGGAATGTTGCGATTGGGGCTGGCGGTTGCGCCACCGATTCAGTCTCCAAGGCTTGATTTAGCTAGTTTTCCACTGGTGCAGTCCTACGACCTAGGGACTATCGCCCTCTCCCAGCCGGAACTAGACGGAGCGGATATGCCCCTGGCGCTGACGGGGGCGATCGCGCTGCCTCCCGGCAGTGCTTCTGTACCTTGGGTGATCGTTCTCCACGGTCGCCACGCTGGGTGCCACTTTCGGCCCGAGGGCACGAGCCAGTGGCCCTGCGACCCAGAACCTCGTTTTGATCTAGGCTTTGCCTACCTGGCTCAGGCTATGGCGGAGGCGGGCTATGGGGTGCTAATTCCCAACCTGAATGCCGCCTTTAGCGAAACCTACGGAGCCACCGCCGCTACCCGCAACGAACTAGCCGACCAGCGCAGTGGCCACATCATCAACGCCCACCTGACCCGCCTAGCGCAGGCCCACCGGGGGAATGATCCTGGCTTTGGCCTACCGCTGACAGGACGGGTTGACCCGGCGCGGCTAGCGATGGTGGGCCACTCCATGGGGGGTGGCGCTGCTGCGCTGAGCACGCTTCAGCGAGTCAGCGACCAGGATTCCGTCGCCGCTGCCGCTGGCTTTGGCTCGCCCTCGGCCCTGGTGCTGGTTAGTCCTACCCGCAGCTACCCCATCGCTCGGCGGCCTGACGCCTACCAGCTGCCGGACGTGCCCACAGCAGTGATCGCGGGGGGCTGCGATCGCGATATTTTTGACCTCAGCAGCCTCTACTACGTTGAAACTGCTCGGCAGCAGACTCGCACAACGGCTGTCTTAGGCATTCTGCTGCCGGGAGCCAACCACAACTATTTCAACGCCGCTGTAGCCGAAGATGACTACTACCGTAAGGCCAACAACGCACCCCTGTGCAACCCGCAGCGGTCGCGCGATCGGCTCTCGCGGGTCGCCCAGGAGAACTTTCTGGCTCAGTACACCCAGGCGTTTCTCAATGCCGTTTGGCTTGGCTCAGAGCAAGCTACCGCCCTAGCAGAGGTGGGTATGGCAGCCAACCGTGCGGCTCCAGCTCGCCTGTTTGGTCTGCCCGTTCTAACGACTCTAGTGTCTCCCCAGGCCCAGCGTCATACTCTGTTTCAGGCAGATGATTACCCGGCAGCCAGCTTCACGACAGGATTGACTGCATCGTTCTGCTTGTCTTTGACCGACTGCCAGCGATCTTCTCGACCCTATCCCCACTTTCCAGGATGGCTGACCCTGATGTGGGACTCCCTCGCAGAACGGCTGACCCTGCCGGTAGACGCTGACGTTAGCGCCTTTGACAGCCTGGAACTGCGTCTGGCCGCTGACCCCGATTGGATCATGCTCCAGGACCAGCCGGTGCTAGGGGTAGTGCTAAGAGACCAGCAGGGTGGGGCGGCACGAGTCGAAATTCTCTCGACCGTGCCAGCCCTAACGCAGTTTGAGTCCGACCCCACCTATGGGTTAGATGCAGCACCTCTTTACCCCAGCGCGTTGCGAATACCCCTAGGGCAGTTCTATGGGGTAGACCTAACCGCGCTAGCCAGCGTAGAGCTGGTGTTTGACCAGGTTTTTCAGGGCAAACTGCACCTGGCTAGTGTTGAGTTCGTGGAGCAAAGCGATTTTGGATTTTAGACTGGGTTGAGCAAGACCTTGACCTCTCTTCGCAGTAGCTGCGGTACCTTCGCAAATCCGAAATCCAACCCCTCTAAACGTCACCAAAAGCGCCGTGGCAAAACTCGTAGCCCGCCGCCTTGAGCTTTTGGTTCGACACCCGCACGTTGTAGGGCCGAGCGCTGGGCTGAGACGGA
>JBARUP010000015.1:0-2576 GCA_049645805.1 Nodosilinea sp. | reverse complement strand
CCCTACGGCTTCATCTGCTGCCGCCAGCGTGCGCCCCGTCAGGTAAACTGTAGCCCCAGCTTCCCCCAGGCCTACAGCAATGCCTTTACCTAAGCCGCGACTAGCTCCGGTGACTAAGGCAATGGTTCCCGTTAGTGATTTCATTTCAGGTCAGTTCTCAGTGCGTTATCTCAGTGCAGTTTTACAGGGGTTGCTACACTTAAATCATACGGAGATACCAGGAATTCGGGGAGATAAAGTCGATGTGTGGACGGTTCAGCCTCAGTCAAACGGGAGACACGCTGGCTAAGACCTTTCACTTTGGGGATGCTCCGCCTGTGGCTCCCCGCTACAACGTCGCGCCGACTCAGCCCGTTGTCACGGTGGCTGCTACCGCCGCTGATTCAGCTCCGCATTTTAATCTCCTGCAGTGGGGTCTGATTCCTAGCTGGGCTAAAGATCCGGCAGTTGGTAGTCGGTTGATCAACGCCCGGGCCGAAACCGTGGCCGAAAAGCCCTCATTTCGAGCGGCCTTTAAGCGGCGACGGTGTTTAGTCTTAGCCGACGGCTTTTACGAATGGCAGCGACAGGGCGATCGCCAGCCCAAGCAGCCCCACTACATTTTTCTAAAAGACCATCGGCTCTTTGCCTTTGCGGGGCTTTGGGAGCACTGGAGTGACCCCAGCGGCGGCGATCTGCAAACCTGTACTATTTTGACCACCGACCCAAACCCGCTCATGGAGCCGATCCACAACCGTATGCCGGTGATTTTATCCCCTAAAGACTACGCGGCCTGGCTAGACCCCAGCTACTTTCAGCGCCAAGACCTCCAGGCCATGCTGCGCCCCTACAATGCTGATGCGATGGATCGCTACCCGGTTTCGACCCTAGTCAACAAACCTCAAAACGATGACCCAGCCTGCATGGAACCTCTTAGAGCCCTAACCGAGCTAGCCTAGAGCAAGATTTATCGGTTCTGCGCTGGGGTATCTAGATGGGGAGCGCCAATTTTCGTCTGCTGTCTTTCAGTTTCTAGATGCGTCTCCGAATAACCTACAGCGGAACCGGCAAAGACTATGGTACCTGAGGCGCAGCGTCAGGCTCATGCCTTGATACCGTTAACTTGGCGCTTTTGCTGGAACATGCGGTCTCAAATTGCCTGTAACAGTATAAATAGCTACAGGAGATGCTAGGTTACCTATGTGTGAAGATGACATAAAATATCGGTAGGGAACTTTATAACGTTCTTACCAATCTGTTATTACAGCACTAGGTGGATATACATAGAGTCTCTATGAGCCACCTGAACTGAGTTGTGTTCGTGCTGTTGTACTGTAGCAATTTTCTTCAGTGCGATCGCACTGGGAAAAGAGAGCCAAGATTAGAAGCTGTTACTACGGTTGTGTCATGCTGAGCGTCAGCAAATTTATCTGGCAAGGCCCAAAGCACCTTGTCTCCAAAGCCACTGGGTTAGCCTCCCTTGTTGCGCTAGTGCTGGTCAGCGTGCCTGCCCAAGCCAGCGTCACTCTGACTCGGGCTAATGTCGAAGCGCTGCGCAACCGGGTAGAGTTTATTCCTCGGGGGCGGCAGGCCCGATCGGCTCGAACTTCAGACATCCTGGCCGTGGGCGATGCTTTGCGCACCGCTGCTTCGGCTCGCGCCGACCTGCGCTTCAACGATGGGTCTCTAGCCCGAGTGGGCGAACGGGCTACTTTTCGCTTTGTGCCCAACACCCGTAACTTTCGGCTTACCAACGGCACGGTGCTGCTGCTTATTCCGCCAGGGCGAGGCCGTACCAATATTCAAACCCCTAGTGCGGTAACCGGTATTCAAGGCTCGGCAGTCGTCGTACGCTACATTCCAGACAGCGACCTGACCGTTGTCATGGCCCTGACCAACAACCCGACCGGGCCAATGGCTATTACCACCAGCACCTGCGGCGATAGTGCCGCTTGCGAAGCTGCTGAATACTCCCTTTACGGTGGGCAGATGGCCCTGATTCAAGATAATCAGGTTCAGATAGTCGAGTTCGACTTGCCCACGTTTTATCAAACTAGTCCGCTGGTAGATGGTCTAGAGCTTGACAATCCTGAGGCTGAGTCTCCCCTCGGTCCTGCCCTAGAGCAGGTGCGGGAAGAAACTCTTGAGGCGCTGGCAGAGCAGATGCCCTTTAGTGAAGAAGCCGTTACCCTCAATCCAGCCGTTATTGGTCTAGAGGGCTCCGGTCAGGTTGCCAGCGAGCAGCCCTGGGTACTCTCTCCTGCTAATTCTGGCGTTGCTCCAGTCTCGACTCTCCGCGGGGTTATGACCCCCGGGGACGGACTGATCACAACCGTTCCAGCAACTCCTGCAAGAACACTGCCCATACGGCCAGCCGATGGAACTGGTATTCTGCCTGCGCCCATTTCCGGTACTCCAGCGGTAGTTTCTCCTCCTGAGCCGCCAATTATTGTGGTCACTCCAGGCGTGATCAACCCCGGCCCTGTGACTAACCCCGGCCCTGTGACTAACCCCGGCCCTGTGACTAACCCCGGCCCTGTGACTAACCCCGGCCCTGTGACTAACCCCGGCCCTGTGACTAACCCCGGCCCTGTGAC
>JBARUP010000014.1:0-2027 GCA_049645805.1 Nodosilinea sp. | reverse complement strand
GTCGAGCATATCTGCCGCCCGCAGGCGATCGACCACAGCAAGGATTTCGGGAATAGTGAGGCCAAACTTAGCGCGATCGCCCGCTGAAATACCCCAGCGACCGCTGCCCCTTGTGCTGAGCTTAGCCCTTATTCCTAGCACTGGGCGAATGCCTAGGCGCTGGCTGGCCGCAATGACGAGTTCCACCTCGTTCACCTGCTCGATGACGATAATCGGCTGCTGCCCCAGCCGCTGCCCCAGCATGGCGGTCTCGATGTAATCGCGATCTTTGTAGCCGTTGCAGATCAGCAGCGCCCCTGGCGTATCGAGGGTAGCTAGAGCAATCAGCAGCTCGGGTTTAGACCCGGCCTCTAGGCCAAACTGGTAGGGTCTGCCGTAGCGCACCACGTCTTCGAGCAGCTGCCGCTGCTGGTTACACTTGACCGGAAACACCCCCCGGTACACGCCGCTGTACTTGTAGCGGGCGATGGCTTTAGCAAAGCAGGCGTTGATGCGCTCGATGCGGTCTTCGAGAATATCCGAAAAGCGGATCAGCAGGGGTAGGTTGAGGTTGCGCTGCTTGATAGCTTCCACTAGCTCCAGCAGGTCGAGAGAGCCGCCGCGATCGCCCCTGGGCGACACGGTTAAATGGCCGTCGGCATTGATCGAAAAGTAGGGCTCTCCCCAGCTGTGAATGCGGTATAGCTCCTCACTAGCCTCAATCGTCCAGGGAGCAGCGGCCTCAGCGGATTGCAGCATATGTTCTAGGGTGGCTCGTTGTTGGCTCTTATGTTGCTATATTCCTGCAGCAGCTCCTGAACGAGCTGGCGGTAATAGTTTACGTCTGCCCTTGGGTGATCACCTCCTCCTCTGGATCATCGATAATCGTCCAGCCGTCTTTTTCGAGGGCGCGTTTGACGGCATCGTGAAGGTCTTTGGCAACCATGGGCAAAGGGGTATGGGCGATCGCAGTTCCAACCCCATTCTAGAATCTGCACTGATGCCCATCGCCACCAAGGGAGGTGAATGCATAAGACAGCTTTCACCGCGCCCTGTATCAGCATATTGTTCTAAAATCTCGCCATTCAGGCGATCGCAGCTCTGGCCCCGTTCTAGGCACTGTCCGGGCGCAGTTTTTCTGAGCTTGCGAATACCCTAGGCTATAGCGCGAGGTTGCCTTGCCCTAGCGCCAGCACCCAACCCGACTTGGCAAGGACAGGGTTAGCGATTCGGGCTAAACTCTGGATAGGTAAGGGCTAACACCAGCAGGGCAAGCGATCGATGACCGAGCAGCAGTTTGATGTTTTTTTGGCCCACAGCAGCAAAGACAAACCGCTGATTCGTCGCATCTATCGCAAGCTGTCAGACCTGGGCATGAGCCCCTGGCTCGATGAAGAATAAATTGCCCCCGGCACCAAATTTCAAGACGAGATTCAGCAGGCGATCGGGCGCATTAAAACGGCGGCTATATTTTTTGGTCAGGGCGGGCTAGGGCGCTGGCAGGCGCTAGAGCTAAAGTCTTTTACAAGCCAGTGCGTTAGGCGTGATATACCCGTCACCCCTGTGCTGCTGCCAGGGGTAGAGGAGATTCCAGAAGAACTCATTTTTCTTCAAGAGTTTCATGGCGTCTCGTTTCAAGACAGTATCGAAGACGAGAAAGCTCTGTTTTCACCGATTGTGGGTGAAGTACAGCAACGGCAAATTTGGCTTTAGCGTGCAGAAGCAAATTTATGTGGAGTGCGGAGCCAGGCTCGACGGCAACTATCCTGGTGATAAAATTTGGTATGATTCTTGCGATCGCGTCGGCTGGCGCAAAAGCGGCAAGTATCTGCACTACAACGACCTACAAGCCAACCCCTCTTTATCTCCCACCGGAGAATTTCCCGCGCCTTGGCCCCGGTGGCGGGGGTATTCTCTTCTCTCGCATCGAGACTTGTGAACTGTAGTACGAGCCAGTTCTAGCCATTTTTTAAAGTTTGTAAAGCACTACTTTTTACACGATTTATCTACTTTCCAGCGATTTGTTACCTGGCACCACGGGGCACCCG
>JBARUP010000013.1:0-4191 GCA_049645805.1 Nodosilinea sp. | reverse complement strand
GCTCCCCGTAGGCTGCAATCATCTCGGTTTGGGGATAGTGAATGTGGGTATCGATAAACCCCGGCATAATCAGCCGTTCAGCATAAGCTGTAGTTGGAATATCTCCGTAATCACTTTGTAAGTCGGCGTAGGCACCAAATGCTTTTATCCTGCCGCCTTCGAGGACAAGTAACCCATCTTGAATATAGCGAGCACTTTCTTCTTCGGGTACATAAAAAGGGTCGTCCACAAAGTCTAAGAACGAGCTGCGGATAGCGCTCAGACGGGGCTGAGCAGATTGACTTTGTGGAGAAGACATATTAGAAAAGACTCCTAGTAGTGATAGCTACTGCTTTAGGTAAGACTGCGCTTGCTGAGCGTACTGCTTTTCGTTAGCATCGGCCTGGTTTAGCTGCTTTTCCTGAGACCTAGACTGATCCTCCTGCTTAGTGGTGTAGCTATAATCGCCAGACTCCTGCTTCTCGTACTCTGCCTGACTTGGGTAAGACTGGCTCTCTTGCTGGCTTGGGGTGTAGTCTTGAGTAGCTGCGATCGCTAATGGAGGCGACCAAAGAAACGCCCCTACTGTAAGTAATGCGATCGCAGCAGCAAACAATTGACGAATCATCTTGCTAAAAATCTCCTGGATTTTTCTGAGTTAAATAAAGGGTATGGCTATTGGTAAACGTGCTCATCAGTAGCCACTCTCACAACAGTCACACAACAACGTTTAGACAGATCAATTAGGATCAATCTGTGGCGGCGTCAACCTCTGATGGCTCTCCTCCTGCTGTAGCCTGAACGGCGTCACCAGGTGATAGCCCCTGCGTTAATTTAGCAACAGCAGCGGCAATCTGCTCCCGCTGATTGACCAAATAAACACTCACCAGCGTGAGGGCAACACCGAGCCACTGAAAGTTGGTCAACAGTTCCCCTAAAAAGAGATAGCTAAACAGCAGCGCGAACACAGGCGTTAAAAATATCAGGGCGCTAACGCTGGTCATGTTGCCGCTAGCTGCCAGATAAAAGAATATGCCGTAGGTCAACGCCGTGCCAAACACCGTGGCATAAGCTAAGCCCACCCAGTCGCCTGCCACCAGATTAGCCACTGGATAAGGCTCCCACAGGCTAGACATTACCGCTAGCGGAATCCCACCCAAAATCATGTGCCAGCCAGTCGCAACAAGCGGGTCGGCGTGACGCTTCACATAGCCGATGATAATAGTACCAACTGACATTGACAGCGCGGCTAAAAGCATCAAAAACTCACCGCTCTGCATCAGCCTAGAAACATCAAAATCGCCGCCCTTCTCGCCATAACCTTGCAGGGCTTGTAGCCAGCTTTCTATTGGCAGGCCGTTCTCTAAAAAGCTGTAAATCCAGTTCGATGGGAGCCCGCACAGGCTGATACCTGCAATCCCAATAGCTAATCCTAACCAGCCCCAGAAGCCGATCAGGTTGCCAAAAAGAATTCTGGCCAGCAGCGCCACGACTAGCGGTTGGGCATCAATGAGTACCGCGCCTAGCCCAGCACCTGTATCCACGAGTCCGGTGGTCAAGAGCCCTTGAAACATTGCCCCATCTACTAGGGCAAATAGGGCGATCCACAGCCATGCTCGCCAGGTTTTGGGCTGAGGTAGCTTCAGCGCAGCAGCGGCGATTAGGATTAAGATACCGGCTGGCAGCAGGCGAAAGGCCGCCAAAAAAAGAGGCGATGTGTGCGGCAGAATGTACTTCATCGCCACCATTGCCGTCCCTAGAAAAAAGAAGGGCGCGACCAAAAAAACAGGAGACTTTACGAGGTCGGTCTTTTGAATTTGCATAAGCTTGCGGAAATAGAGTCTGCAGTGTTGCTGAACAGCAGTGCTTTTCTGAAATGCCTGTGGGCCTAGACTAGAGGAAAGCAATCATCGGGAACGATAAGCTTGCTACCGAAGGATAAGAGCCGCTAGGCCCAGACCAGGCGCACGGTAAAAGCGAGTCTGTTGAGCAGTCCGACATGGCTCACTGTCGTTTATCGGACTGTTTATAGCTCGACTAACTCCTTTTGCTTGATACTTTTGGGACTGGCGCAACTGCTGGATGGCGAGAGCTAGTCACGCTACCCTTCAAGTCTCGGGTCTGCTCTACTTCACCATGCGCTTTTAGCAGGGCCGCTACCTGCTTGCGAATCATAATGCCGGGACGGTCGGTAAAGATGTGTTCTTCCCGGCTAGGCGTGAGGGGCACATCGTAGTCAGTAGACTCTAAAATACGTTTATCTTCTAGCGTGACCGCCCGATCAAAGGCGGTGACATCTTGCGCAGGGGTGTCGGCTTCAGTATCGTTGCGCAGGCAGAACTGCACCATTTGCGAGGTGCGATCGCTGATCGGCGTCATTGTATTCACCACAATGTGCTCCAGGCCGTTCGGATAGGTAATCTTTAGCTTGATGGTAAAAGGCATAAACCAGTCCATTGTCAGCGTGCGAAACGTTTGCGTCTCGGCCATCTTTAGATTTTTTTGCTGCAGCTCTGGATTTACGACGCCTAGCCTGCCAAAAACACGAATGCCCCAGTCGGTTTCGGTAATCTCCATTTCATCTGGGGTGGTGTGGGCTTCACTGCCAAACGTTTCAACATGAACAAACGTAGGATGCGCCAAATCTAGCTCGTTTTCCATCACGCGCAGCCCAGCGCACTGCCAGGGCTCGTAGAACTCTGGAATCAGGCGATAGCTAGAGTCTTTAGCCTCAGGCAGCACAGGAATGTCAATCAGCGGCTCGCCCAGACATACCCAAACATAGCCATAGCGCTCAGCACAGTGATAGACATCGACCCGATAGTTAGACGGAATTGCCTGACCCTCTTGGAGCTGAGGCACTCGTACACAGGTGCCTGCCGCATCGAACTCCCAGCCGTGGTAAGGGCAGCAAATTCGCCCTTGATCTACCTTGCCTAGAGAGAGTTTTGCGGTGCGGTGACAGCAGCGATCGCGCACCGCCGCCGGGTTTCCCGCGCTGTCTAACCAAATAACCAGCGGCTCTCCCAAAAGCTCGAAGGGCTGTGGTCCACTAGTGAGGTGCTGGCGGGGAATGACGGGATACCAAAACTGGCGAAATACAGGCTGCTGAGTAACAAGCATGAGGCTATCAATCTAAGTAAGAGGAGTTTTGCATACTGTATACACAATCAGTCGAATCAGATTTGTAGCTTGTCATACAAAATCCTGAAGATATCAGGAGAGACACAGCCGGGAAAAAGACGTTCTGAAAGCGCACGATTCTAAGTGCAGCCCTGAAGCTACAAGTAAGCTAAAACCTGCGCTGTCCCGGTTGTAACTAGCCTGGTCAACATCTCAGCCCCCACTGCCGCGCGATAAGCCTTAGCCAAATTGTGCGGCTTCACTGGCTGAAGCACATGCTTAGCCAAATCGTAAGGTCTCAAACGCGAACCTGAAGACAAAGACGGCGGCTAATACCCAGGTGATCACTAGGTGGCAAGCAGAGTCGCAGGCTCTCTGAAGCTACCAAAAGCTGTTTTAGTGACTTCGTTGGCAACAATGAGACCAGCACCGCCGGTAGCTGTGTCTCCACTGAGACCGATGTAGGCCAGAAACAGGCCAATTCCTGCCGTGGTAGAGGCTTTAATACAGGCTGGAACTGCTGCGATTAGGTGAGGACGAACATCTGTAACTGTTAACAGAATTTGTCAAGGTCCACCACCTCTCCGATTAATGTATACCGTATACACAACTGATTATCTGCGGTTAAGCTGTAGTCAAGACAACTATCTAACCTCAACATTCTAGATACACTGCTGCTGCTATCGGCGCTAGTGGATAGGACCCTCTAGCAAAAAAACCTTGGGCAATCCCTATGACTGTAAGACAACTAGTAAGTATCTTTATGCTAACTGTCGCGACGCTCGCCGTTTGGCTGAGTGCCCCACCGTCGAGCTGGGCGGCTAACCGCTCGGGAAATCAGTCCATTGATCAGCCCGCTAGCCTAGTAGCCCCAGAGCCAGATGCCAAAATCACCGTTTACCGCCGTCCTGAGACCAGTAGAAACCGCGTTGGGTATGGCATGGGCGGTGATGCTGTGACGGTTCTAGAACAGGTCAGCGACAATCAAAGCGTGACCTGGAATCACATTCGCTTTGACAACCCGAGTCATGCTGAGGGCTGGGTGCAAGAAGAATTTATATCGTTAAAAACAGACGTGCTTGGTCAAAG
>JBARUP010000012.1:0-7261 GCA_049645805.1 Nodosilinea sp. | reverse complement strand
ATTCACGTGCCCAGTATCCTGAGGACACATCGGTGAACTGGGTTTGAGTTTGGGTCTGGGCAACTACAGGCGCGGCTGTGATGATCGGGGTGATGGCACCAGCGCTTAACCCTAGGGCTAGCAGTAGAGCGGTTCCAGACTTGAAACGGAGAGAAATAGACATTGTGAACACTCCAAAAAAAAGAAAAGTGGATGTGGAATTAGTAGATTTAGTTCATGGTTTCGATCGCGAAAACTATGACATTTTGAGTATTTATTTCCTGAACTAAACTCTATTAATTTAGTTTTAAATAATACCCAAATCGTTGGTTGTCCATGAATCAGAGAAAGTTAGCCCAAAACCTGTTTGATGTATTTATGGAATAGCTAGATTGCTGTTGTGATCCTTAGCTTGTATGCAAGAAGCATCTTTGCTCGGTTATCTTTAGATAATCTAATCCTGATTTCGCCGTAGCTGCTGAGCAACTTTCCGCTATTTCAACTGTCACAATGGAAATTGTTTGCACACTCCTTGGCCTACTACTTTCGCAAAGGTGATGGACTGGTTTTGATGGCTCAAAGTTCCAGCATTTGTCGAAGTTCAGCCGAAAGTCGCTTGGTCCAGTCTATCTTCTATGCCTAAAGACTGAAATCTCCTCGATTATCTTGTAAAAAAGGAACTTTTACTTTTCACAGCCTCCCGTTTGACGGCTACAGATTTAGAGTTGCCAGGCGCTGCACTCCGGCGGCGATCGCCCCTTCATCCAGCTCGGCGTAGCTAAAGATAAACTCATGCCCGGGGCTGGAACTTAGATAATAGGGGCTGGCGGAGATTAATCCAACGCCTATCTGAGCGGCTTTGGCGATTAGATCGCTATCGGAGATATGAGTGTGGAAGCGCACCATCACGTGCAGGCCCGCGTTTTCGCCCAGAATGGTCACGCGATCGCCCAGATTCTCTGTCAGAGCCGCTACCAGCACCTGCCGCCGCCGGTCGTAGAGCGATCGCATGCGGCGAATGTGCCGCTCCAGATGCCCCTCGCCAATAAAGTCGGCTAGAACTGTCTGTTCTAGACCAGGCACCTGGCGATCGCTCAGCCACTTGGCCCGCCGAAACACCGGCACCAGAGCCGGGGGCAGCACCATGTAGCCCACCCGCAGCGACGGAAACAGCACCTTAGAAAACGTGCCCACGTAGAGCACCGACTGCCCGGTGCCCAACCCTTGCAGAGCTGGAATAGGGCGACCGGCGTAGCGATATTCGCTATCGTAGTCGTCTTCAAAAATGAGGCTACTAGTACTCTGCGCCCAGGCCAGCAGCGATAGCCGTCGGGGCAGCGATAGTACTGCCCCAGTGGGGAACTGATGGGAGGGGGTGACGTAGACCAGGCGAATGGCCTCAGTGGTCTGAGCCAGCACCTCCACATCCAGACCCTGCTCATCGACGGGGATGGGGAGCAAAGTAGCCCCCTGGCTGGCAAAAACGCGGCGGGCGCTGAGGTAGCTGGGTTCTTCGAGGGCAACGGTGTCCCCATCGGATAGCAGCAGGCGAGTGGTTAGATCGAGAGCCTGCTGAGTGCCGTTGGTAATCAAAATTTGGCTGGGCTGGCAGTGGACGGCGCGGACCTGGCCGAGGTAGGTGGCGATCGCGCGTCGCAGCGGCCAGTACCCCATCGGGTCGGTAGCGTAGTCGAGCCAGTTGCCCTGCCGGCAGTGCCGCGACAGCAGCTGCCGCCAGATCTCCAGCGGAAACTGGTCCAGCGCCGGGCGACCATAGCGAAAGCTGATCGGTGCAGCGGGTTCGGGCGTGGGGCTATCGGCAAAATCAATTAGGCGATGCCCGTAGGTAGACAGCGCTAGAGGTAGTGGGGGCGCAGCGCGGGGCGCGTCTATCTCCGGGGCGTGCAGCAGCATCTCAGGCAGCTGCACGCACACATAGGTGCCCGACCCCACCACCGTTTGCAGATAGCCTTCGCTCAGCAGCAGCTCGTAGCTTTGAGTAACCGTGGCTCGCGAAACGCCCAGGCTGGCAGACAAAGCGCGGGTGGACGGCAGGCGTTGGCGAGCCGATAACCGCCCGGTGAGAATGGCCTGCCGCAGGGCGTCGTAGATCTGCTGGTAGTAGGGAACTGTGCTGTGGGCGTCGAGGGCAAGGGCAAAGTCCATTAGCAGCTGTAGGTCAAAGTGGACTGGTTTAGTTTGTTAACACTGGCTCTTGTGGCCAGCCAGTACTCTGCCTATGCTAGGTCCATTAATGCCTCTGCTGTAATGGATCACTGCACTGGAGACTTCAGCTTTTATCGCTCGGGCCATCACTCCCGCCGAGGGTGCCGCTACTGCCCAGTATTGGTGATGCTCAAGGCGCACTTACCCACTGTTCTCTAGGAGCCACATTCCGTGTCCACTCAGATCTTCCCGTCTTCCTCATCATTCCTTTCACCCACTCCGCGTACCCAGGTCAAGCGCATCGCCCAGCGAGCCAGCTACGATCGCCAGCAGGTCTACAACATTCTCGATGAAGCCCTGATCTGTCATCTGGGCTTTGTGGTGAATGACCAGCCCTTTGTTATCCCCACCGCCTACGGTCGCCTGGACGACCGGGTCTACATTCACGGTTCCCCCGCCAGCCGCATGCTGACCTCGCTGGAGCAGGGCATTCAGGTATGCTTCACCGTCACCCTGCTGGATGGTCTGGTGCTGGCGCGATCGGCCTTTCACCACTCGATGAACTACCGCTCGGTGGTGCTGTTTGGCACCGCCACCCGCGTTGACGATGCCGATGAAAAAATGGCGGCGCTGAAAGCCTTTACTAACCATGTGGTACGCGATCGCTGGGACGATGTGCGGCCCCCCAACCGCCAGGAGCTAGCGGGCACTCTAGTGCTGGCTATGCCGATCGCCGAAGCCTCAGCCAAGGTGCGAACCGGACCGCCCATCGACGCTGCCGAAGACTACGCCCTGCCCGTCTGGGCCGGAGAAATTCCCCTGAAGCTGACTGCCGCCGCCGCCATTACTGACTCCAAGGGAGTGCCAGATTTAGAGGTCCCCAGCTACGCTACTCACTACCGCCGCTAAGGAATCTTTAGCCAGACGACGTACCTGTCAGGACATTAGGACGCTCCAAAAACCTGCACAGAAAACCCCCGGGGGAGTTAGTCCCAGGGGTTTGAGTTTGACGACGATAACTATATCAACATCAACACAGCATCGACAGAGCAGGGATAGCCTAGTAGGCCAGACCCATGCTGCGCGTGGTTTCGGCACCCAGGTAAACCCGGATGCTGAGAAAGTCGGTGGGGCAAGCGGTTTCGCAACGCTTGCAGCCAACGCAGTCTTCGGTGCGAGGGGAAGAGGCAATTTGCCCGGCTTTACAGCCATCCCAGGGCACCATCTCGAGCACGTCGGTGGGGCAGGCGCGCACGCACTGGGTGCAGCCAATACAGGTATCGTAGATTTTGACAGAATGGGACATTGAATAAAAACTCCAATGTGGATCACGACTGGGTTTGACAGCTTCAAGGAGGCCCTCAAAGTGGTCAAAACGGTCTATAGAGTAAGGGTTTCCTAATCTTTGACCAGTTTATAGCGAGAGATTTCAGCTCTTATCGCTACCCCCTGCAAACCTTAACGGATCGTAATATGGCTAAGGGTTTGAGGCCATAAGCAGCCCGTGAGGGGATCCTTAGATAACCTACGTTCAGAAATGGCGGAATCTTACAATGGAGTTGATTTGGCTTACTCAATATGATCAATCAGCACCGCTAGGCTGGTCAATAGCGTTGGTTTCAGAACAGCGATTCTAGCTCAGCCATCTCCCCTGTCCCTCTGCACTGTACTGCCATGGCAACCCGCCTCTGGAACTTCCTTGCCACCGACATTCGCGACCTGGCCGCGATCGATACCGTCGCCGATGCCACCGATGTGGTACTGGGCATAGCCGAGGTGCTGGCCGCAGAAGGCACCAGCGGGCGAGAGCTGGCTCCGCTGGTCAACCAGCTAGACTCGCTGCTCGACGCGCTGAACTCGCCTCTAGGCAAGCTAGTGGGTGCAGGCCTGCCTTTTGTCTCGATCGGTACCGGGCTGCTGAAGTTCTATACGGAAACCACTAAAAAAGAGCCTACTCTGGCCCAGTGCGTCGCCCTAATCAGCCAGGCTGCCTACCTAGAAAGCTTTCGAGAATTTGTTACACAGCACCCCAAGGTCGAGCAGTGGCTGAGCGCTAAAGACGGCACGCCCCAGGCCAAGACGATTACCCTGCCGGTCAAAGCCCTGGGAGTTTTTGAGCTGACGGATAAAGAAGCTCGTTTTGCTATCCTGCACTTCCATCAGTCCGCCCCGGCTAAAGCCTTCAACGATGCCCTCAGCGCTCGACTGGTGCAGCTAGGAGCAACCGCTGAGCAGGCCAACCGCATAGCCGTAGTTGTGGCTAGAAATACGAATCGGCACATGAGAACGGCGATCGCCGCCGCCGGAGACTCAGTTCAGCGGGTGGTGGAGGGGTAGCAAACGGACTGTACTACAATGCCGCCGACTGCGTTCACTCGAGGGCTAGCTGAACGGCGGCTTCAGCGTGAATGCGAGTGGTGGGAAACAGGGGCACCGCCGCAGTGGCGTCACCAACAAGCAGCTCTAGCTCAGTGCAGCCCAAAATCACCCCCTCGGCCCCGGCGCTGGCTAGCTCCTGGCAGAGGCTGAGCACGCTCTGGCGCGACTCGGTCTTAAACTGGCCCTGGCATAGCTCGTCATAAATAATGCGGTGTACAGTATTTCGTCCTGGCTCGTTGGGTATCAGCACGTCTAAGCCGTGGTGGTCAGCCAATCGCTGCCGGTAGAAGTCTTTTTCCATCGTGAACTTGGTCCCTAGCAGCCCTACTCGCTTCATACCCTGGGTATTGATTTGCTGGGCGGCGGCATCGGCGATGTGCAGCAGTGGCACAGAGATGTGGGCTTCGATGTCGTCGGCCATTAGATGCATAGTATTAGTGCACAGCAGCACTACGCTAGCCCCGGCCATCTGTAGCTTTTGCGCGGCTTCGACCAGGATGTCGGTCATATCTGACCAGCGCTCAGCATGCTGCATAACCGCAATGTCGGCAAAATCAACCGAGAACATGATGGCTTTAGCGGAGTGCAGGCCCCCCAGCCGGGCTCGAGTGACCTGGTTGAGAATACGGTAGTACTCCAAGGATGATTCCCAGCTCATGCCGCCAATTAGGCCAATAGTTTTCAACGGATGTCTCCTTAATTGATTAGCGCTAATTGATCAGCGCTGAGGATGAAACGGCGACTAAGTTTTGCCCTGGGTATACCACACTCCGGGGTGACGGGTTATGGTTGCGTAAATCTGTCTGTTTTTTTCTTATCTGCGTTTTTCTTAGCTATCCGTACGTTTTTGACGACGTTGACAAGTTCCTGCCATCATCTGCCCTTAAAATTGACCCTATGACGTCTTCCCACCCTGCCCCCTACGACCACCTCAGCGTTGAGGCTCTAGCCGAGCGCTTGGCAGAGTCTGGCGATGATCCACAGCTAATGGACGTACGCGAACCGGCGGAAGTAGAGACCGCTAGCCTGTCTGGGTTTATAAATCTGCCTCTGAGTGAGTTTGCTGTCTGGTCAGATACTATCCACAGCCGCTTTGAGCGCGATCGCGAGACTATTGTGCTCTGTCATCACGGCATGCGATCGGCGCAGATGTGCAGCTGGCTGGCCCAGCAGGGCTTCACGCAGCTAAAGAACGTAACTGGCGGCATTGATGCCTACGCCACGGCGGTCGATCGGTCGGTGCCCCGTTATTAGGCTCTCGCCACAAGGGTTGATCTATGGTTACCAGTCCTCTGCGATCGCTGATTCCTGGCCAGCTCCCGACTGCGGCTGACCTGCGGGAGCTAGCGACGGTGGTAGGGCAGCAGCTCGTGGCCCAGCGAGTCGGGCTACCGCTGGTCGCCCCGCGCCGCGAGATCCCCATGAACTACCGCGTGTGGAGGCTTCAGTTTGGGCAACAAGACAATCAGGTCCTGACCTCAGTAAAGGCGATCGCCGACCTGTTTCAGCGCGACGGCATTGATGGCCGCCTGCTGATTCTAGGTGAAGCTGGGGTGGGTAAAACCCATACGCTGCTGGCGGTGGGCGATCTGCTGCGGCAGCGTAGTGGGCCGGTGCCCGTGCTGATCGACGTATCGGCCTGGGCGGGAGAAACAATGCGCGAGTGGCTGCTTGCAACCCTGTGGCGAGAGTACCGCGTTGCTAAACCCACTGCCGCTAGCTGGGTAGATAGGGCTCAGCTCACCCTGCTGGTTGACGGCTTCGACCAGCTGAGTGCTGCTCAGCAGCGCCAGTTCGCTGCCGCCCTAGAGGCGCTGCTGCGCACTAATCCCAATCAAACTGTTCTGCTCTGCTGCCGCCGACAGGCGATGGAGTCTCTGGGGCTCACCTTTGACGAGTTCAACGGCGGCGTCAACATCATTCCCCTGGCGGCTCAGCAGGTCAAAGACTACGTGCTGGCCCAAAACCACCCCGACCTGTGGCCTGTCATCAAGGGCAGCAAGGTGCTGCAGCAGCTAGCGCGGCTGCCCCTGCACCTGACCATGCTGGTCGCCATGACCAACCCGGCAGAGCCGCCCATTCGCGATCGCGCCGATTTGGTGCAGCGCTACATTGGTGACCGCCTGGCCCAGGTTAAAGGCAGCCCAGCGCGGCACCGCGCCTCTCTCCGCTGGCTAGCCGAGCGGCTTGAGCATCGCTCCCGCTTCTACCTTGGTGACATCCAGCGCACCTGGCTACCCGAGCCGCGCCAGCTCTTGTATCGGCTGCTGCTGGGGCTGGCGATCGCCCTGGTAATCGGGCTGGTGGGTGGACATCTGCTGCTGGGGCTGGCGATGGGGCTTATGTTCTCCCAGATTGATCTAGAAAGTTTTGCCTACGTTCGGCTGGGTCTGGCCGCACCTCTAGGCGGTCTGGCGTCTCTGGCCTTCACCTGCGGCCTGCTGGGGCTGGGGCTGGGGCTAGGGCTAGGCATCGCAGGGGCGCTGCTGCTATCTCCCTTTGGTTATGGCGCGCCCGGGTTTGGCTGGGCGGGTGCTGCGGGTGCCCTGGTCGGCTGGAGCCTAGGGCTAGTCGGGCTGCTGCGAAACGGCCAGGCTGGCGTGATGCAGAGTCGCCAGACTCCTAACCAGGACGTCATCTTTGGCCTGCGCAACACCGCAGTTTTGGTAGCGGAGCTAGGTCTGCTGATGGGACTAATGCTGAGGCTGCCGGTGCTGACGGGGCAGACCCCCACGGT
>JBARUP010000011.1:0-6127 GCA_049645805.1 Nodosilinea sp. | reverse complement strand
ATATCACCCACTGCCGCTTCGCTGACCTTGTCGCCGGTCACCAGGGGATAGAGCTTTTCAGCTAGGGAAGTGTGCAGCTTGGCATCGCTCAGATATAGGTGCCACTTGGCGACATCTAGGTACACCTTATCGCCGATGGCGGCGGCTAAAGTTTCAATGGCGCGGGCGGTAGAGGCATTAGACATGGTCAAGGGTCTCCATTTATGTCATCGGCAACGGGAGAAAGCGGTGCCGGAGAATAATCTGCGATCGCAAAAATATAAGCGCTATGACTAATCAGTACCAGGAGCCAGGGCAGCGTTACCGTTGCAACCCAGGGTGCCCAGGCTGGCTCAAGGGTATGGAAAAACCACAGCCCGGAGTTGACGGCAGTAAAGGCCGCTACGTGCACCGCAAAGTTAATGCGATCGTCTAACTTTCGATAGGCTGGGTCTTCTCGGGTGGGTTTGCGGGGCCAACGGGGCGGCATAGGCCAAATATTATGCTACCCCTTCATTGTAAAGGCGCGGGGGCTAAAGGCGGTGCAACCATTCCCCACTGACCCAGGTAGGCGTAGATAGCTAAAGCAGCTGCTGTCTGAACATTCAGCGACTGCACTAGACCATACTGAGGAATTGTTATGGCTCGATCGCAGGCCGCCGCCACTGCTGGGGGAATGCCCGTTAGCTCGCGCCCCAGCACCAGTACTACTCGCTCCGGAAAAGCTGCTTCGCCCAAGGGGGTGGCCTGAGGCTGGAGATCTAGCGCGATCGGGATATAGTCCTGCTGACGCTGATGGTCTAGCCACTGAGGTAGGGCCTCTACAGCACACTCTAGTAAGGGCTGCCACTGGTGGGTGAACACTGCCCCCTGACGAAACTTGCGGTCCTGGATCAGGTTTAGATCACTTAACACTAAGGCTTCTAGCCGAAAGGCTTCGGCTGTGCGACACAGCATTCCCAAGTTGATTGGATTCTCCACTAAGGCGGCGCAAACGACTAGGGAGTGGCGGGGTAGGTTAAAGTACTGGGCGCGGAGAGTCATAGGCATTAAAAACCCGCTCCACTGGGGCGGGGCGGGCTAAAATCTACACCACAAGCTAGGCAATCCTCAGGCCTCTAGCAGGGCAATGTTGGAGAACACAAACTCCTGGGAGTCAACGTTGTCGTCTTCCATAGTGGTTTCGATCAGTCGACGAGAAAGAATGTGGTAGCCACCTACATCGGTGTACTCATCTTCAAAGTCGCTGATGCCACCCTTTTGTTCACCAGTTTTGGGGTCGTGGTAGACCGAGTCATAGCGATATGCCAGGTAGCCTGCCCCGGTATCGTGGCTGCTGTAGGTGTGAATGGTAACGACGATGCCGTGAATATGACGGTGCACCATCGAGACTTCCTGATTTTTAACCTGGTAGCGATCGCCCTCAGCTTTGCCACCCATAAAAATTTCCACTGATTCATCGGCCATGGTTTCACCGTAGCGAAAGGTATTGTTGCCGTGGGTGGCTTCGAACTCGCGCCGCACGCGGTGAATTGAAACCTCAAACAGCTGACCGTGTATCGCCTTTTGAGCCTCTTCATCATCTATACCGGTTACTTCCAGCTTGAGATCGGCGCTGACCTTAGCCTGTCCAGTAAATGTTTTGCCGTTGTGGGTAAAGGTGACGGCGGCGGTGTAACCCGGAAAAGCTGCATTCCAGGTGTAGCGGTTTTCGTAGGCGGCTCGAAACAGGTCCCGTGCGGCAAGCTGAGTTCCAACCATCAAAAATCTCCTGGTGAATATCGGCGGGCAGCTGCGGGTCTGCTGCCCTAGGGCTTCTCTAGCATACTGATTCTAACCTCCTGACGCTGAAGCCATAACCAAAGCCCGTACCAAGGATGACAAAAGTGTAGCTTGGGTTACAACCCAGCCAAGAGCGCTTATTTAGGATAAAAGACCAAGATTTATTAGCAGAAGGCCTGGGTTGATTCAGGTTAGTCTGTCTGCAAGGGTACTGCCAAAACACTCCCTTCAGGCGTGGTTTTATCAGCTCTTTTCCACAGGCCACTATTCAGCACAATTCTGGCCAGTGGTACTGAAATCCTTGTTCAGAGGACCGTTCCCAGCATCAATTCCTCGCCTAACTTGCTAAGTAAGCACGTTATCCACAGAAAATTGCGCATCTGTGGATAACTCATAGCGCTACCTACTGCTCGCGTGCTTCGCTCTATAATCATCTATTGCCAAAAACAAATTGCTCAGCTGGGTAGTAGTCGTAAACGGATTTAGCAGTACCGCTTTCAGCCACCGCTGCCCCCGAAAGACAGGCAGCGACAGGAACGTCTGGTGCTGGTTGAGCAAATACTGCTGCAGGTCGGCATTCCAGCTATCCCACTGCTGGGGAGAGCGATCGGAAGGGCAGCCTCGGAAACAGACTAGATTAGTATCTGGGGTACTCGCCAGCTCCAGGTAGGGGCGCTGGCGTACCAGGCTCTCCATATGACTGCTTAGGGCATAGCTCCCATCAATGAGTTCCGCGCAGCCTGCCTTGCCCAGGTGTGCCAGGGTAAGCCACAGCTTTAGCACGTCGGCATGACGGGTGCCCTGTATAGATAGCTCACCTAGGTTGGTCCAGCTGGCTTCGGTGTTCATGTATGGTGCTGATACTTGAAAGTGGCTATGCAGCACACCCATGTTGCGAAACAGCACCGAGGCGCAGGTTTTACTGACGTACAGCCACTTCTGAGGGTTGAAGGTGACAGAATCGGCCTGCTCTATGCCCGCCAGGCGGTGGTGGTGGGTGGGCGAGAATGCGATCGCCCCGCCGTAGGCGGCATCCACATGGAACCACAGGCCGTAGGCTTTTGCAATGCGAGCGATCGCAGGCAGCGGGTCAATGTTGCCTGTGACTGTGGTCCCCGCTGTTGCGACTACCGCAAAGGGCTGCTGACCCCGGGCGATTGCAGCCTGAATCTTGGCTTCTAGGGCACCAGCATCCATCTGTGCCTGGTCATTGGTCGGCACCGGCACAACGCCATTGATCCCCAGGCCCAGCAGCATTGCAGCTTTTTGAATAGAGGTATGGGCCAGCTCCGAAGCAAAAATAATCGGCGGGGGACTACCCGTTAGGCCTTTGTGCAGACAGCCTAGCTGCACGTTGCGAGCTACGGTCAGCGCCTGGAGATTGGCTAGGGTACCACCGCTTGTCAGCAGACCCCCAGCAGTTTTTCCCAGCCCAAACAGCTGGGCAATCTCTGCCAGCAGCAGCGGCTCTAGCCGCGATAGAGTCGGCGACATCTCAACACTCAGCATGTTGTTGTTGAGCGCTGCCGCCACCCAGTCACCAACGATAGATGCCGTACTGGGCAGAGGATCCATGTGACCCATATAACCCGGATGAGCTGGGTTCATCGACTGGGCCATTAGGTCGCCCAGGGTCTCTAGCAGGGGCGCGATCGCCGTAGGCTGCTCGGGAATACCGCTAAAGGAGATGTCTTTAACCGCTGGTAGGGGGGGGCGATCGCCTGCCCTGGCTAGATAGTTCAAGATTTGCGTCGCCGCTTGCCGAAACACCGCTTCAACAGCCGCTCGGTTATGGCCGAAGGGATCGACAAAGGCGTTGACGGGCAGAATAGAAGAATTTAGCATACGTTTCCAGCGGAGAACACTACTTGATTATCACGCCAGTGCGCCATTGCCATTAGCCAGAGCGAGGAAGAGAACCGTAGCACTATTCCCTAGGAAAAGATCGCTAAGACGCTCCCAAAGACGCTATATGTGAGGTGGAGTATTTCCTAACCTCGCTGCTGTAGATGAAGCTTTCTTGTCAACCGTTTACCGTCCACAAGCGCGTGCCGCTCACCATCAGTCGCGGGACTTCGGCCCAGTCTACTAATCTCTGGCTTCGGCTTAGCGCCGACGGCATTGAGGGCTGGGGGGAAGCCGCGCCTTTTTCCATTGGCACCCATCAGCAGACCCTGGCTATGCTGCAGGAGGACATGAACCGCTTGCAGACGGCGATATCCTGCCATCCCTTCGATCGCCAGGCCATTGAAGCCGTTGCCGCCGAGCTGTCCATGCACTCCGCTAGTCGCGCGGCGCTGGATGTTGCCCTGTGGGACTGGTGCGGTAAGGCGACGGGGCAGCCGATTTGGCGGCTGCTGGGGCTAGACCTGAACCGGATTCAGCCCACTTCGGTAACCGTAGGGATTGCGTCGCCTGAAGCGGCTCAGCAGCGATCGCAGGACTGGCTACAGCAAACATCGGCCCGCGCTCTTAAGGTAAAGCTGGGTAGTCCCAAGGGCATTGAGGCTGATCAAGCCATGTTTCAAGCGATCTATGACTACATTCCAGACGGCATCAGCCTCAGCATCGATGCTAACGGCGGCTGGGACCTAGAAGCGGCAAAAGCAATGGCAGACTGGCTAGGCGATCGCCGTGTTACCCACCTCGAACAACCCCTGCCCGTAAGCCAGAACGCAGATTTGGCCGCGCTCAAGCAGTACTCCCCCATCCCGGTCTTTGTAGATGAAAGCTGCTTCGACAGCGCAGATATTCCTCACCTGGCGAATTCAGTCGACGGCATTACTCTTAAGCGGATGAAGGCGGGAGGAATCAGCGAAGCGCTCAGAATGATCCACACCGCCCGCGCCTGTGGACTCAAGGTGATGTTCGGCTGCTATTCCGACAGCAGTTTGGCCAACGGCGCTATGGCCCAGCTCTCGCCCCTAGCCGACTACCTAGACCTCGACAGCCACCTCAACCTGCGCGACGACCCGTTCACCGGCCTCACGCTTGCCCAGGGCCGTCTGCTGCCCTCTGCCCACCCCGGACTCGGACTCAACTATGCACCTCAAGCCTAACAGCCGCATCGCTCTGCTTATGCACGAAGGCACCCAGAGCACTATGGGTAAGACAGGTCTGGCTCTGCTGCGCTTTAGCCAGTCGCCCATTGTAGCGGTGATTGATTATCAGGCGGCGGGGCGATCGCTAGCTGACCTCACCGGCATCGCCAAACCTATTCCCGTTGTTGGGTCGCTAGCCGATGCGCTTACTTTTGACCCAGACGTTCTGGCTATTGGCATCGCCCCCTCCGGTGGCAAGCTGCCCGACGCCTGGTTCCAAGAGATCGAGCAGGCAGTCAAAGCGGGGCTCAGCATCGTTAACGGTTTGCATACTCCCATGGCCGAGCATGCCGCTCTCAAGCCTTGGCTTAGACCAGGCCAGTGGATATGGGATGTGCGCAAAGAGCCTGAGGGACTAAGCGTGGGCACTGGCCAGGCCAGTCAGCTTGCCTGCAAGCGCATTCTGACCGTCGGCACCGATATGTCCATAGGTAAAATGTCGACAACTTTAGCGCTGCATCGCGCCTGTCTCCGGCAGGGGTTACGCTCAAAGGTGATTGCCACCGGCCAAACCAACCTCATGCTGGGTGACGATGGCGTACCCTTAGATGCGATTCGAGTTGATTATGCTTCAGGAGCAGTCGAGCAGCAGCTCATGCGTCACGGACCCGACTACGACTTTGTTTTTGTAGAAGGTCAGGGATCACTGCTTAACCCAGCCTCAACCGCTACGCTGCCGCTGCTGCGAGGTACCCAACCCACCCACCTGGTCCTAGTACACCGAGCAGGGCAGAGCCATATCCAGAATTTTCCAGGGGTGAAAATTCCTGATCTCCCTAGCGTGGTGGCGCTGTACGAGCAAGTGTCCACAGCGGCGGGGGCATTTTATCCGGCCAAGGTAGCGGCAGTTGCTCTCAATACAGGTCACCTCACCGCCGCCGAAGCCGATGCTGCTGTGCAAAGTGTGGAAGCTCAAACAAAACTGCCCTGTGCAGACGTCTTTCGGACAGGGGCCGAGAAACTATTGGCACCAATTCTGAGGTAAATTACTTTTTGCGCAGACGGTAGGTAATACGCCCCTTAGTTAGGTCGTAGGGGGTGAGCTCTACCTTGACGCGATCGCCCGGCAGGATTTTGATGTAGTTACGGCGAATCTTTCCCGAAATGTGGGCCAGTACATTGAAGCCATTGTCCAAATCGACTCGGAACATTGCGTTCGGCAACGATTCAGTAATGGTACCCTCCATTTCAATTAGGTCTTGCTTAGACAAGCTGTCTTCTCCTAGATACAATCAACAGGCTGAACTCTAGCATAACGTCAGCCG
>JBARUP010000010.1:0-8384 GCA_049645805.1 Nodosilinea sp. | reverse complement strand
GGAAGAGAAAAAGATCGTCCAGCTAAGCTTATATTGCGATCGCTAATAAAGGATTAGAGAGATACATGCTTACAGAATGGTGGTATGGCCTCCTCGGCGGTGTGCTGATTGGCCTCAGCGCTACGCTGCTGCTGGCCTTTAACGGTCGAATTGCGGGCATCAGCGGCATGGTCAGCGGGGCTATTGCCTTTACGACCGACGAGGCCTGGCGCTGGCTATTTCTGCTGGGTTTAGTAGCGGGCGGGCTTCTCTACGAATATGCTCTGGCTCCTCAAGCCACTCCTACCTATCCTTTTGCCCCCGTTGCAATGATCGTGGCCGGGCTGGCGGTGGGCTTTGGCACTCGTCTCGGCAACGGCTGCACGAGTGGCCACGGGGTCTGTGGCCTGGGCCGATTGTCGGGGCGATCGCTGGTCGCCGTGATCACCTTCATGAGCACCGGCATCGCGACGGTATTTGTCACCCGGCACCTGCTGGGCTGGATTTAGCTGCATTTAGAAAAGTAACTATGACTACACAGAACATAGCTAAGTCAAGTGTTGCCAAGCAGCTTGTGGCCCTAGGATCTGGGCTGCTGTTCGGCCTGGGGCTAGGCATTTCGCAAATGATTGACCCCCAGCGAGTGATTGGCTTCTTGGACATAACGGGTCAGTGGGATCCAACTCTGGCTTTTGTGATGGGCGGCGCGGTCTTAACAACGCTAATTGCCTTTAGATTTGTGCTGCGACAGCCCGCGCCGCTGCTAGGCGGCAAGTTCTTTTTGCCCACCCGCGACGATATCGATCGCCCGCTGGTGCTGGGTGCCGCTTTGTTTGGCATTGGCTGGGGAATTGGGGGCTACTGCCCAGGGCCTGCGATCGCGGCGCTGGTGCTGGGGTCAGCGAATCCAGCCCTGTTTGTGGTTGCTATGATTGTCGGCATGGTGGCCAGTAAAGCGCTCAATCGCTCGGCTTAAACTTGCCCTGCACCCCCAGTGGTTCTTTGCCACACTCCGCTGCCCCACATTGACTGCTGCACCAGGCCAAAAGTTCGCTACCCTAAACGGTCGTGGCGCGCCGAATGGCGCAAGGATGAGTAAGATGCGAAGAGTAGGCATTGTGGCGGGTCTCCTGCTAGGGGCTACCCTGGCCGGTAGCGGTGGCTGGGGGAACGTCTTAGCTAAGGTTCCTGCACCAGCAGCCAGCCAGGACATATTTGGTCTGAAGCAGTCGCGATCGCAGAGCTACCGCAATGCAATGCTGGCGGGCTACTCGGCGGTTGAGCGCGAAGACTACCACACGGCGCTGATCAACTTTCGTCGCGCCCTGGCGGCTCGACCGGGCGATCGCTACGCGGTTCGAGGCATCCGCAATATGGAAACCTACATCGCCCGAGAGCGCGCCGAGGCCGCTAAGCTCGCTGAAATCGAGCAGCGTCAGGAAATCCTGGCTGAGGCGGTGGCGGCTAGCGACTGGGCCTGCGCCGCTGCCTCGGTCGATCGCCTGGTGGTGCTCATTCCCCCTGACTCCACCGATCGCACTCGCCTGATTGCCTACCGGGGGGAGCTGACCGGCTTTATCGAAGCCAGGACAAATTTAGACCAGTGGTCTACGGTGTGCCCAGGGGGGCAGACATAAAAAATACTTCAGAGAGTGCTGATTTTGTCAGTCTCCAGCATTAGTTTGAGGCTATTCTGCTGAATAGCAGTTTTCTGTTGTTGATATCTATGCTGCCTGAGATGCAGATTACCAACACTCGTCTGCCCGATCGCGACGGGCTGTGGAACCTGCATCTCAGCCAGGGAAAGATCGCTGCGATCGCCCCTGCTGCCCTAGGCCCACTACCGGCATCTGACAGTCGTACCCTAGACGCCAGCGCCAGGCTCCTCATTCCCGGCCTCGTGGATGGGCACATTCACCTCGACAAAGCCCTGCTGCTCGATCGCCGCCCGGCCCAGGCGGGCACCTTTGGCGAAGCCCTGACTGAAACCCTTAGTCTCAAGCAGGGCTTTACCGTAGCCGATATTCAGGCCCGCGCCCGCCGGGTGTTAGAGAACGCCATTGGGTTTGGCATTACCGCCATGCGCAGCCACGTAGAGGTTGACCCCACGGCAGGGCTGCGGGCAATGACAGCGCTGCTGCCCCTGCGGCGGGAGTACGCCTGGGGGATAACCCTACAGCTGGCGGTGTTTGCCCAGGAAGGCATCACCCAGCAGCCCGAAACCCTGCCCCTGCTGCGTCAGGCGATGGCTCTGGGCGGCGATGCGATCGGCTCGGCCCCCTACGTGGACGCCAACCCCAAAGACAACGTGCGGCAGATCTTTGATATCGCCGAAGAGTATGACTGCGACGTCGATTTTCACCTTGACTTTTTAGACGACAATGAACCGCTGCTGCTGCCTTTTGTGATTGCCGAAACCCAGCGGCGCGGCTGGCAGGGGCGAGTGTGCCTGGGCCATATGACTAAGCTAGCCGGACTGCCCCCGGCGCAGCTGGCCGACCTTGCTACCGCCCTACGAGAAAGCCGAATTTCCGTGCTCGCTCTGCCCGCCTCTGACCTGTATATGATGGCCCGTCAGGACACCCACAATCAGCGCCGAGGGGTAGCCCCCATTCATCGACTCGCCGAGCAGGGGGCTAATGTGGGGTTAGCTACCAACAATATTCTCAATCTGTTCACCCCCTTTGGCGACGGCGACGTGCTCAAAATTTGCACCCTGCTGGCTCAGGTGCTACAGCTAGGCACTAGCGCCAGTCACCAGCGCTGTCTGGCCTGGGCGACGACTCAGGCCGCCCGCGCGATTGGAATTGCTGACTATGGCCTAGTGGTTGGCAACCAGGCCGATCTAGTACTGCTGAATACCACCTCAGTGTCGGCGGCGGTGGGTGCAGCCCCCATCGAGCGAACCGTAATCAAAGCAGGGCAAATAGTAGCTCAAAGTCGGCTTGAGCAGCAGCTCTTTGCCCCAGCCCTGGTGGTTTAGGCCCCTAGGGAATCTGTCTCAGAAAGGGTTGAAAGCTCTGGGGCTGCATGGTGGTGGGGCTAAGCGAAATCATTCGCCTGCGTCTCTTCAAGGGAGAAAGCCCCAGAAACTGGTCTGAGGGGCGATCGCTAACAAGGCATAATATCAAATGGGTCTAGGCCCACCTTTTTTGCCCCATTGCCTCCTGTAATGAACTACCTGGTTGCTGTTTTAGACAATCGCATCAAAGCCGAAGAAGCCTACAGTGCTTTGGAGCAGGCCAGCCTGCCCACTGAAGATATTGATATTTTAGGCAAGGGCTTCAAAAGCGCCGACGAGTATGGACTAATTGACCCCGCCGACCAAGCCTGGAAGCAGATTCGCCTGATGCTGCTGTGGCTGGTACCCTTTGGCTTTGTGGCCGGGTTTGGGTTCAACAACATCACCGGGCTCGACACCTTTGAATTCGCGGGCAGACTGGGCAACCAGATTATCGGCGGGCTCTTGGGCGCTGTCGCTGCGGCCATGGGAGCGTTCTTTATTGGCGGCGGCGTTGGAGTCGCGATCGGCGGGGGCGATGCGCTGTCGTACCGCAACCGACTTAGCGAAGGTAAGTTTTTGGTGGTCGTGCGCGGCTCGGAGGCGATCGTGCGCCAGGCGACCCCTATTCTGCGTCAGTTTCGCCCCGAAAATATTCAGGGCTACTCCGCCCGAGGATAGGTCAAAAGAGCACTTTGGCTTCGTACTCAGGCAGATCGGTCACCAAAACCCCGTCGTTGACTTCGAGGTCGTAGTCATAGGTCCATTCGTGCCAGGTACCGCTGCGGGGGAAATTAGGAATGCTGTAATCGGCTAGGTAGTTCCCTGAAAAGTTGACAACGACAACCACGCTTGCCCCTTCATCGTTCCAGCGAACGTAGGCTAAGACCTTGTCGTCTGCACTTTCGTAGAAAAACTCAACGTTCTCAGTGCGCAGGGCGTAATTGTTCTTCCGCAGATCGATTAGACCCTTATAGTACTCAAAGAGATCACGGTTGCGATCGTTCTCAAGAAGAGTCCAGTCGATTTTAGCTGGCTCTAGGGTCTTTGGCTTAAAGGAGCCAAACTCCTCACCCATCCACACTAAAGGCACGCCCATAGCGGTCATAACTAGAACTGCGCCTAGCTTGGCCCGCTTGAAAGCGGCCTGGTCGAAAATATCGTGGCTGGCTAGCCTTACCATTAGGCGATCGTGGTCGTGGTTGCTGAGGTAGGTGATGGCGTTGACGGCCCCTAGATAGCCCGATCGCTTAGCATCGACCAGTTTTTTGACCGTTTCTATATCGGTTTCCTCTCCGCACAGCATAGGTACAAGCTGGTGCAAAAAGCCATCGCGCCAGCAGGCATCAAGGGGACCTTCTAAATTAGTCGCATCGGGAGACTCTGGAATCAGCTCGCCAATGTTGTAGAACGGCTTGGGCTGAGCGTCCTGAGAGTTCTGAACAGCTAGCTCCTTGAGAAAGTCAAAGTGGCCCATTTGGCTAACGGCATCGAATCGATAGCCATCGATGTGGTACTCCGAAATCCAGAACCGGACTAAGTCTTTGACAAATTTTCGAGCCGGACACAGATCGAGATATTCGTCGTAGTGGTCGTAGTCAAATTCTGGTCCCCAGCTGTTATCAGGATCTTTAGGCTCGCGACGATACCAGTAGGTGTAGTCAATTTTGGTTAGAGGAGACTCAGAGCCAGAATGATTCAAAATGATATCTAAAATGACGCGAATTCCTCTGGCATGGCACTCGTCTACCAGCTGCTTGAAATCTTTAGAGGTGCCGTAGGCAGACTCAAGGGAAAAATAGTGGTGAGTGTTATAACCCCACCCCTGATCGCCAGGGAATTCTTGAATGGGCATCAGCTCAATTGCATTGACACCCAGTTCACTCAGGTAGTCTAATTTTTCGGTGACGTGCTTAAACTGTCCGCGTGGATCGGGGTCGTCTTCGCCACCCGAAAAGTCGGCAACCAAAATTTCGTAGATGACTAATTCTTCATTTTGCGGCAGCCAGCTATCATCGTGCTGCCACACGTAGTCATCAACAATAGGCTCACCTTCTTTAATATAGATGACGGTGTTCTGATCAATTTCGTTGACATGCTTTGATCTTGGATCAATGACATCAATCCATTCGTCAGGCTCCAAAAAAAAGCTCTTGGAACGAACTTTGAACTTGTACTCGTAGCGCCCGTCGCCTAGATCTATATGGGTACGAAAGTAGCCATCTTCCCCCTTCTCCATGGCCACATCTTGCCAGTCAGAAAAAGATCCAAACAAAACAGCGCCTTCGTTGTAAGGCGCGAAAAGCTTAAACTCAACTGAGCTGGCCATATGGTCGTACCCTTTTCTTTTCAATATGATGCTAAATTTATTTTTCTTCACCTACCATTAGATAGAAGTCAGAATAGGACAGGCTGTGGTGGCGACAAACAAATTTCTTGCAGTGGCGCAGCTAACTAGTCGCTATCGGTGCCGGATCGTTGACTTAGAAGCACTGGCCTTAGAAGCACTGGCCACTAAACAAGCATGATCTCATCCCCCGACATTATCGTAATCGGCAGCGGTATTGGCGGCTTGTGCTGCGGGGCACTGCTAGCCCGCTACGGCTACCGAGTTACGCTCTGCGAAAGTCACACTATTGCCGGTGGGGCCGCCCACGGCTTTGAGCGTCAGGGATACATCTTCGACTCGGGGCCATCGCTCTACTCGGGCATGTCGTACAGGGGCTCGACCAACCCGCTGCGCCACGTGCTCGATGCCGTGGGCGAAGGCGACACTTTGACCTGGGCCAGTTACGACACCTGGGGTGTCCGCATTCCCGAAGGAGACTTTGATACCACCGTTGGCAACGACCAGTTTGCCCACGTGCTGCAAACCCTGCGGGGTGATGCTGCTGTGCAAGAGTGGCGTCGGCTGCAGGAGGTGATGAAGCCCTTGGGCAAGGCCGCTACGGCGCTGCCCCCAGCTGCTCTGCGGCTAGACTTGGGTGCCTTGCAAACCGTTGCCCCCTACAGCTGGGCTCTACTGCGCAACGCTCTTGGCTTCACCCAGGCCAGTCGCCCTTTCAGCACCGTGCTCGATCGCACCGTCAGCGATCCCTTCATTCGCAACTGGATGAACCTGCTGTGCTTTTTGCTCTCGGGGCTGCCCGCTGAAGGCACTAGCACCGCCGAAATGGCGTTTATGTTTGCCGAATGGTATCGCCCTGGCGTCATGCTGGACTACCCGATCGGCGGCAGCGCGGCGATGGTCGATGCTCTGGTACGCGGCCTAGAGAAGTTTGGCGGTACCCTGCGTTTGGGAGCGCACGTCAGCGAAATATTGGTGGCAGGTGGGCATGCTGTTGGCGTGGCGCTGCGATCGGGGGAAGTCCTCAAGGCAGGCACCGTTATTTCTAACGCCTCTATTTGGGACACGCTTAAGCTGGTACCCGACGGGGCCGCGCCCAAGTCCTTCGTTAAAGAGCGCCAGGCCACTCCCGAGTGCCCCAGCTTTATGCACCTGCACTTGGGCATCGATGGCGCAGATTTACCCGACGACCTGGCCTGCCACTACATCACGGTTAGCGACTGGGATTTAGGCATTGACGCGCCGCAAAACCTGATTGTGATGTCGATTCCCACGATGCTTGACCCGTCTTTGGCTCCGTTGGGGAAGCACACCATCCATGTCTATACCCCTGCGACCGAACCCTACGACCTGTGGCAGGGGCTCGATCGCCGCAGCGCAGAGTACGCAGCACTGAAAAGAGAGAGAGCAGAACCCCTCTGGCAGGCCCTAGAGCGCGTCATCCCCGACGTGCGCCAGCGGGTGGAGGTAGAACTGGTGGGCACCCCCCTCACCCACGAGCGCTTTTTGCGCTGCCATCGGGGCAGCTACGGCCCCGCCATTTCGGCCCAGGATGGCCTATTCCCTGGCCCAAAGACGCCGCTGCCCGGACTGCTCTGCGTGGGCGGTTCAACATTTCCGGGTATTGGCCTGCCGGCAGTCGCCGCCTGCGGCCTGATCACAGCCAATACCCTGGCCTCGGTAAGCCAGCAGCGTCAAATGCTGAAGGATGCACTCGGGTAGGCGATCGCGCGTAAACAGATCTCCATCAGCATAGGGGTGAGTAATATGCATAACTCACCCAACCGAGGGGGTGCATCCCGCCTGTGTCCTCAACCTGGCTCGCGCCAGAACGTGAGCTGATCGCTAATCGGCTGCAATGTCGTGCCGGGGTAATAGAACTGCAAGATACGCGGGTAGCTCCAGCCTAGTTCTCCCAATCGATAGGACCCGGTTTGGCTCATGCCGACCCCGTGGCCCCAGCCGCCGCCCACAAACCGATAGCCGACTAGCTGCCCTCCCACTGCGGAGGCTGCTTCCCCCGTAGCAGGAGCCGATCCGTCGGCAGCGGCGGGAGCCTGATACATCGGCTCTAGATAGAACAGCAGGCTGCGGGGAGGCGTCAGCACGCGCACAATTTCGTCTTTTTTAAGCTGCACTACGCCCAGGTCAGTTTCGACGTCGATAGTCTGCACCCGGCCCGAGCTAGCGCGTTCGGTCACCTGAAGCGATCGCACCTCGCTCAGCCCCGCCATTGGGTGCTGTCGCTTGCTTAGGTAGCCCTTTAGGTCCTGGGTAATTTCAGCTAAGGTGCCCTCGTTGCGCCAGCGAAACAGCCGCCAGGTGTCTTCGTTAAAGCCCTTGTCAATGGCTATAAACCGCCGAATGGCCTCCTCGGAGCTGAGCGGGTACTGATTGATATTCCACAGGCCGTAGACCGAATCGATGACGGGCCTCAGGTAGGGGCGATCGGGACCGTTCCATACGTCGCTAAAGGCGGCGGTTACTCCGCCGGTGGTAGATGAATACAGGGCATCCACCAGCTCGCTTTCGTAGGTGAGCACCTGGCCCTGGGTATCTCGAATGGCCTGGTCGGCTACGGGCGCAGTGCCGCTGAGGCCCCTGTAAACCTGGCACTGGGTATCGGCACATAGTTCATAGTCGTCGATCGCAAAGCGGCGCAGGTTGCGCAGGGCGTAGGTGCGGGCCAGCACCGTCTGGGCCTGAATGGCGGGCACCGGCGCGCTGGGGCCAATCTCGTGGGGCACGACCCCGCGCAGGTAGGTTTCGATCGGCACGCTGTTGACTAGGGTGTAGGTGCCGTAGGTGTTGGGCTGTACCCGCAGGCTGCCGCCGTAGACGCGGATAACTGGGGCGTCGTCGCCGGGCTGCATTACGCGCATCCGCCCGCCACTGGCCTGAATACCCAGAGTGTCGCGCTGGTAGCGGTAGCCGTTGGCTTCAAAATAAACCCTGGGGATTTGGCCCAGCACCCGGCTGTCGAGAAAAACTTCGGTAAAGCCCTGGGCCTGCAAATTCTTCACCAGCAGACGGCGCACCAGGGGGGTGCTGTAAGTC
>JBARUP010000009.1:0-3601 GCA_049645805.1 Nodosilinea sp. | reverse complement strand
GGTCTTGATGGTGGCGTCGCGGGTGGCTTCGTTGACCCCCATCACGGTATTGACGCCGCTTCTAACCAGGTCTTGATTGCTCATAGGGGTGATGATGGTTTAGGACAAAGAATCGACCGTTCGGGAGGTGCCCCGGCTTGATGTTGATCCTAAGCTGTCAAGGGCTGAATTGGGCAGGAAACTGGTTGTTTCTAGCCTTGCACTGCCTCAGCGCGAGCGGCCAAGACCACAACTACAGGTACTCGCCACTCTTACCCCAGCTGGCTTAAAATACCTGAGCAAGAATTGTTCACCTACTCTACTGAGACTGGTTAAACCAGCGGGAGGCCAGCATTTTTCAGCAGATTTGGCGATCGCGGGCGCGAGGAATAATCCTGGGCTTGCTCCTCTTGCTTCCTGCGGCCCGGCTTCAGGCCCAGGAGGAAGCAAGCCCAGAAGTGCTGCCCGCAGCACCCGCCTCTGACGATCGCGGCGAGTCGAGCCGTTCCGAGGAAGGAGTATTCTTTGCTGATGTACTGGTACGCGGCCAGCCTGTGTTTCAGGTCGGCAGTTTGGCAGATCTCAGCGCTCGCGATCGCGCTGAGATCATCAACCGCCGCATTGCGGGCTATCTGAGCCAGGCCGAGACGCCGGGTGAGGTCACTGCCCAAGCGGACGAGGAGCGCCAGATCGCCCTCCTATCGGTGAACAACCGGGTTCTGATGACCGTGACCCAGCAGGATGCGACAGATTTTGGCCTCCCCCTGGAGGAACTGGCGCAGCAGTGGGCCGAGCGCCTGAACGAGGTGCTGGTGCAGCCCAGCCTGGCCGTTGACGTGCTACAGCGGCTAGACGGTACAGCGCGACAGCTAGCGGACGATACCTTCTTGCTGCTGCCCTCGCTGCTGGGGGCGCTGCTGCTGCTGGTGGTTACCTGGCTGATAGCGCTGGGCGTGCGGCGGGTGGGAGTACTGTGGGCGGAGCAAACCGAGGGCGATCGCAACACCGAGATCTTGATCGGGCGGCTGTGCTACGGCGGCGTTTGGGTGCTGGGCAGCGTAGTCGCCCTGGGGGTGTTGGGCCTAAACTTTGGCACCCTGCTGGGTACTTTAGGCCTCACCAGCGTGGCGATCGGTTTTAGCCTCAAGGACGTGCTCAGCAACTACATTTCTGGCGTTATTTTGCTGGCTGCTCGTCCCTTCAGCATTGACGACCAGGTGGTGATTGGCGACTACGAAGGCACCGTGGTGCAAATCCAGCTGCGGGCAACCACCATGCGCACCTATGACGGACGGCTGGTGTACATTCCCAACCAGCAGGTGTTCCAGAGCAGCGTGGTCAACAACACCGACTCCCCAGTGCGCCGTAGCGATGTGGTTGTGGGTATCGACTACGACGCCGATATCAGCACCGCTCGGCAGGTAATTATCGAAGCGCTCAAGCAGATTAAGGAAGTCGAGCCAGAGCCGCCGCCGCTGATTTTGGTTCAGGAACTGGCGGCCAGTACCGTGAACCTGGTGGTACGGTTTTGGGTTAACTCTCGTCGCCAGTCGTTCTTGCAGGTGACCTCAGCAGCGGCTCAGGTCATCAAAGAACAGCTTCAGTCGGCAGGCGTAGAGATGCCCACGGAGATCTATACGCTGACCTTCCGCGATCGCTCTGCGATGAAAGCCATTGACGTGATCGCTGGTGAGGTGGAGGCTAGGAGCGAGCGGGCGGATGAGGCGCAAGCGGATGCCGCTGAGAACCAGAAGGTCAATATTGAGGACTTGGGGATCAGTAAGGCGCGTCCAAGTGCTGAATCCTAACTTCGTTGGCCCTCCAGCCCGATCGCTACAGTCGGTCTTTGTTTTTGGCTCTGACGCGATCGCATAGGCTCTCCATCGCTTCTATAAAAGAGTTATCGCGGTGCCAAAAGGCGGGAAAGTCGCCCTGCTTTTTCACCAAAATCGCCGGAACCGCTGATGGTGTTGCCACCTCGATGGTTTGGGGCAGCCGCTTTTCTCCCTGCCAAAACTCCTTCAGGCTAGAGAAAGGTGCTTCAACGGTTTGGGGCTGGGCATAGTAGTGCTCGACCGGTTCTGGCGATCGCTGCTGGGCCGACAGTTCCGCCACCAGCGCCTGCCCCAGCGGCGACTTAGCTAGCTCAGCCTTGAGCGCTTCCCTCGGCAGGCCCCTGAGCTCGAACAGCAAGAACGGGTCGCGGTCTAGCTCGGCAGCGATCAGGTAGTAGACCCCAGCGATGTGCTTGCAGGGGTTGCTGTAGTCGGGACAAGAGCAGCGGGTGTCAAAGTCTTTGGCGCTGGCGGGCAGCAGATGCAGGCCCAGAGCTTCGAAGCTGGCTTCAATATTGTCAGGAATTTCGTTGAGCAGCAGCCGCGAAATTAGGCTTGCTTTAGAGGCAATCAGGGCGATAACGGCGGCCCACTTGGCTTTGCTGATAGGCGTAAAGTCAATACTAGTGATGTAGAGCGGTGCTTGGGTTACCCCAAAGTAGGCGTTCACCGATCCGCGCACCGTGGCAGTTACCAGAGTGCCGTCAATATCGAAGCTTTCGACCTTGCCGCCGCTGGCGTAGGAGCGACCTCGGCCCAGCCGACTAGAGTCGGTCAGGCGCTCGATCGCATCGATAAAAATTTTTCCCCACCACGTACGGCTAAAGTTTGCCATAACTGGCCTCCAGTGCTGGCTTCATTGTAGGTTGCCGTCGTCCTCACCTAAAAGATTTGCGAAGACGCCACTATCGACGGGGCCGCGTAGGAAAATATGCGCAGCCACGCAGTCATCGTCAGACGCCTTCTGCGCCAGTATGGCTACCCACCTAATATGCAGCTGCTGGCCCTCGAGACTGTATTGAAGCAGGCCGAGATGATCGCCAGGGAGCTAACGCGCTAGCCCTCTGCCTACCAGGTTAGAAAGATATATGCTGACTAGATACGCCTGTGGTTCCTTCTACGCTAGCCGTAATCGTTATGCTTCCACTAACCGACGATACTCTTTGGGCTATTCTCAACGACGAGCTAGAGGACGGTACAGTCAACCATCTGGTAGGGGAGAGCCTGGGCTACTGCGAAACCTCAGACGGCTGGGACACTTCAGCAGTAGATGTTGCCTGGGCAGAAAAGTACCCGGAACCGCCAAACTTTATCGAGAGCCGCCCCGCCACAGTGCAGCTTACCCGATCGATTCCCAAGCCCGACAAGCAGCTTCTTAAGGAAGAGCTAGGGTTTAAGGGCTACAGCGTTGACCAGCTTGTTCCTCGGCTGACGCGGCGGGCGACGATGGTGAGCTGGCTGCTCAGCTACCGTAAACAACCCACCGGAGGCTGAGCGGAGTTAAAGCCGCCGGTAGATCAAATATAAAAAAAGGATGCGGACATCCGCATCCTTGCTCTCAACCCACGGCGCTCTCTCCGTGGATACTTGATGTGCTGAGGGCTTGACCAACTGGTGGTCTGGGCAACCGTCGCAACCCCCATCTGGCCCTAGCAGCATAGTTAAAACAGCTAGAACTCGCGCTCCGCCGCGGGGACTTCGGCTTTGGGAGTGCTGTCTAGAAAGATGTCGGTGGCTTTGAGCTGTAGCCCCGCGCGGACCTGGGAGTCGGCTTTGCTGACGTAGGG
>JBARUP010000008.1:0-9716 GCA_049645805.1 Nodosilinea sp. | reverse complement strand
GCCTACGTCGATCATACCGGTGGGCACTCCTCGGCAAACCAGCTGGTCCTTAAGCTGGCAGAAGGGCTGAAGCGCGTCGGGCAGCGATACCCGAGACGGGTTTTCTGGGTCACGCAGGGTGAAGCGGCGACCGCCTAGAGCAGTACCGTCGGGACGTTTGACCACCAGCAGCAAATCTTGCAGGCTTTCGGGGTTGGCTACAATCCAGCTCACGCTGATACCGGCTTCGGTGACAGCCGGAGCCATATCGGCGGTGCTGGCCGAAACCTGAGTACCCGCTTCGGAATAAATCACCTGGTCAGGGGCCAGCTCTACTATTGCAGACTGGGGAAGATCGCTCACCGTGACTAGGCTGGTTTCGGCCAGTACCGGAGCTAGATTAAGCGCCGCGTCGGGCAGCAGCGTGAGTTCAAATCGGTACTGGCCGGGCTCCCGCAGGTCAAGGGGTACCTCTCGGCAGGTCAGCAGTCGCCGGTTCTGGTCACAGTAGGGCAGCAGGTTGACGGGCAACCCTTGAGATAGGTCATAGGCCTCAGGACCGTATACCAGGGTGCCATCGGGGGCATAACCCCGCAGGATCATAGTTTCGACCTGATAGGGCTGGCTGACCTGCCAGCTCAGCTTGGGCGTCTCGGCCTCGGCTATAGCGTACCGACTCTGGGATGGCGACAAATCGCGCACGTGGGGCGGCGGCGGCGTGCGAACAGCCCACCACAGCAGCGCTCCTAATCCACCTAAAGCACCAGCGCCAGCGGCGATCGTCAGCCGCCGTTGCCAGCGGGGGCGAGGCAGCGGTGCTAGCGTAATAGCGGCCGCCGTGGCGGCTACCTCTACCGACTCTGCTGACTCATTAGTCTGGAGTTCTGAATCCTGCCACTGTTCTATCTGAGACCCTGCCATAGCTAATCACCATCCTCACGCTCCACGACAGTGCCACAGCCGTCGCAATTGGTCCATCATAAATGGTGGACGATTGCTGGTGGCATTTTACTGCTCGTCCAGAGAAAGTTGGGGAGGTCTTTGAGCATAAGCTATAGTCTATCTCCGGTTTCTTGCCCACAATTCCTTTTAGCCTGCAAATGCGATCGCTATGACAAACTATTCCACATCCCAATCTGAACCCGATGATGCTTCCCTAGAGCCCATTTATCTCGATCCAATTCCTTTTACCGAAGAAGGTCAAGATCAAGTTGAAGAACCCCTGCACGTTTTTGAGGGAAACTGGTCTGACTACACCGCCGAGGTAGCCGACATACTGCGTCCCGGCCTCCGGTATCAGGTTAAGTACGAGGGCACCTACTGGACTGCCATTCCGGTAGAGCCGGGGTTAGACTTTAAGACCGATGACTTGGTGGTGGTAGTGGGCCGCAAGGGCAATGAGCTGATGATCCGGCCCCTGCCTCAGCCTTCTGAGCAGTAGCTTAGCTTAGGCCTTTGAGCGAGGACACTACTCGTTCGGTGTAGCTGAGAGCACCGAACGAGAGCTGAAGTATGACGCTGAAGCCTATAGGCATTAAGATAGAGCGCTCCGGGGCTGCTAACCCAGACCGCTGTTGCTAGTGCAGGGCTCAAGCGGCGGGCTTGGCCACACCCATGCGAATTTCAGAGCAAAACGACGCCATCTTTACAGCGTCTCCGGTTTTTAGGACGCTGGTGCGCATGCGCAGATTAGGGTTAACGAACCACAGGCGTTCTTCCACCTGTCCCGCTTTGGTAGGGGTGACAATAGTTAGCACATCGTCTTCTAGCCAGTAGCTGCCCTGAACGGTAGGCGATGACGCCACAGCCTGCACCAGCACCCCCTCATCAGCCTCCGTGGGCCTGCAAAATGCCATCAGCGCGGTGCTTTGCAGGGTTTGGGTCTGCCCATCGATCTGGCTATCTTGATGGACGCGTAGACCGCAGGCAATTTGGTCAGCACCGAGGCCTAGGGGTGTACAGACGTCGGCTAAGTCGCCATCGGTGCTGGGGAGAAAATCTATTAGCAGGTTAGACTGCCCCGCCTGGGAACTTTGGCTGGTTAGGTTATGGGTAGTGCGCTGAGAGAACCACTTACCGGCCAGGCTTTCAAAAAAGTTCACAATGTCCATGGGAGATAATCTGCGTTTCGCCAACTAGTCCTAGTCTTCAATTCTACGGCGAAGCGCCCCGTTTCTAGCCAATATATTCGGAGATGGAGTGCTGAAACTAAGTCTCCTATCACCTTGCTAATTGTGTATAAATGTTGCGAGATGAAAAGTGCTCAACCCCTTTTCCCGTAACAATTAGAGAGCATCACAGAGTGATAAGCTAACGGTTACGCTGAAAACTACTCTTAATAGCTTTTCCAACCCCTATAGCTTTCTGAACCCCGCTGTTTTTGTAAATTGGTGACGCCTCACATGACCGCAGTGAACCAGGTACCTCTGTTGCTCCGCGCCGCCCGCCACGAGGTGCTAGAGCGTCCCCCAGTATGGATGATGCGCCAGGCGGGACGCTATATGAAGGTGTACCGAGACCTGCGCGAAAAGTATCCGTCATTTCGCGATCGCTCTGAAAACGCTGACCTAGCCATCGAGATTTCGCTACAGCCCTGGCGCGCCTTTCGCCCCGACGGCGTGATTATGTTCTCTGATATTTTGACGCCGCTGCCGGGTATGGGCATTCCCTTCGACATTGTCGAGAGTAAGGGGCCAGTCATCGACCCGCCCATCCGCACCCAGGCGCAGATTGACGCCGTGCACGAGCTTGACCCAGAAGCCTCGCTACCCTACATTCGCACCATCCTGCAAACGCTGCGCCAGGAAGTTGGCAACGATGCCGCAGTACTAGGTTTTGTAGGGTCACCCTGGACTCTAGCAGCCTACGCTGTGGAGGGTAAGACCTCCAAGAGCTACACCAACATCAAGGGCATGGCCTTCAGCGAACCGGCCATGCTGCATACTCTGCTGGGCAAGCTAGCCGATAATATTGCCGCCTACGTGCGCTACCAGATTGACTGCGGTGCCCAGGTGGTGCAGCTATTTGACTCCTGGGCTGGGCAGCTGAGCCCCATGGATTACCGCGCCTTTGCCCTACCCTACCAGCAGCGAGTAGTACAGCAGGTAAAGCAGACCCACCCCGATACGCCGCTGATTCTTTACATCAGCGGCAGCGCTGGTGTGTTTGACCTGATGGGTGAGTCGGGGGTAGACATTGTCAGCGTTGACTGGACGATGGACATGGCTGAAGCTCGCCGCCGCCTTGGCCCCAGCATTGGAGTTCAGGGCAACGTAGACCCGGCAATTTTGTTTGGGTCCCAGGCACTGATTCGCGATCGCATCCTTGACACCATCAAAAAAGCAGGCAACCGAGGCCATATCATGAATCTGGGCCACGGCATTTTGCCCGGAACTCCGGAAGAGAACGCCGCCTACTTCTTTGAAACCGCGAAGAACATCGATAAGCTGCTAGCCACCGTATAGTCCTCTGCTGTAGGGGCGCAGCATGCTGCGCCCCTACAGAGAAACCTTGCCTATGCTCACCCTTACTCAGGGGCACCTGCGTCAGCTAGAAATCTGCCCTCGCCGCTACCAGTACGGCTATCTAGAGCAGATTCCGATACCTATTGACCCCGCCATGCTAGAACGACAGCGGTGGGGTACCCAGTTTCACCTAGTGATGCAGCAGCGAGAGCTGGGCCTACCGATTGAAGGCTTTCTTGAGCAAGATAAGGCTTTAAGCGCCGCCGTAGATGGCCTACTGACCGCTGCGCCAGAGCTATTTTCGCCCCAGGTCAACGGCTTTCGCCAGAGCGAGCACCGTCGCACCTTTACCTTTAACGGCTACGCCCTGACGGCCATCTACGACCTGCTAGTACTACAGCCGCGCCGAGGCCGAGTTATTGACTGGAAAACATACCAGCAGCATCCTAATCAGGCTCAGCTAACCCAGGAGTGGCAGACGCGGCTCTATCTATACCTCTTAGTAGAAACGACTGACTTGACCCCCGCTCAAGTCTCAATGACTTACTGGTTTGTGGCTCCTCCAGCTGCCCAGACGGCACTTGAACCGCCTAGCAGCATAACTATTGCGCACAGTGCCGCTCAGCATCGCCGCACCGAGGCCGATTTGCAGCGCCTGACCAATCGCCTGACGGCTTTGCTAGCTTCAGGTAGTGATCTGCCTCAGATTGACCCTGCGCTAGGCTGCTGCGCCCAGTGCCCCTATGCCGTGCGCTGTCAACGGTGGAACGAGCGCTTTGCAGCAGACGAAGGGATGGCGCTGCCTGCGATCGCAGATATTACCGAGGTGCCTCTATAACATTTTTCGATAATGACCACAGTTTGGCGCACAGTGACAACTAGACTCTGCTGCTCCTTTACCCCCACTCCTAAGGCGGAAACTCATGTTCAACTTGCTCGCTGTCGCTTTTGAAGCGCTTCCAGCATCTGCTGTTTAACAGCTTCAGCCCAGACGCTGAAGTCTTCCCGGCTTTCTAAGGCATCAAGCGCCGATGAAGAGAGAGCAGAGACTGATTGCGAAGACTTTAGGGTAGCCATAGGACCGTAACAGAGATTTTATTATCTCTGATATAGCAAATCTTTTGGGGCTTTAGCTACACTACTATGCGCTCACTGCATCAACGCGGCCTGAGTTCGCACAAAATCCGGTAATCACCTTATTTTCAACGCTTTTCAGGTGGTTAAAATCCTCAAAATTTCTCGGCTTCCATTAAAGCCATAGCCTTATTCGAGGCATAGGTCTGCACCCGATCTTGAGCTACCGGATAGCGATCATCCTCTGGCGAAACTTCGGCCATTAGGTCTGCTGCCCGCTGCCAGCGCACCGCTAAATCTAGCCATTCGGCAGCGGTAGACGCTGACTTGCCATCTTCCACTGACTGCTGGGCAATGCGCACGGCTAGCACAAAGGGATCCTGTCCTGCAGGGACAACGGGAGTGGCGGTCAAATCTTCTGGGCTAGATTCACTTTGTGACCCCAATCCCAGATCAACCCCTAGCCAGTCCTTAGTGGCCCATCCTACTAGCAGCAAGAGTAGTGCCAGGCTGGCTCCGCCAATAATGCCCCGCCAGAAGGCGCTGCGGCTGTTAGTCGGCTTTTTTTGGTAAACATCGTCTAAAAATGGGTTGCGCTGGCGGGGGGCGCGCAGGTCACGCCAAAGGCGAGCCACTGGGTTGGGCCGCTTGAGCATAATTGGCTCTGACCACAGCAGGCTCTTCTGAGGGTCGCGCTTAATTTCATCAAGCCAGAGCAGCTGCTGCTCCTGCACAATCCGGCTGTTGATATTTACCCGGCTAATGCCACGAGGGCTAATCGTCTCTAGCACGTGGCGCACCTGATCAACGGTGGGCTCTTGGGGTAGAGCTTCAGCACTGGGTGCCTCCACCAGCAGCTGCAGAATACCGCCATCCTGAATAGCGCGAGTGCGAATATTTTCTTCCGCAAAGTGCTCATTCAAAATTTGAATGATGGCGGCCACGCTTCCCTGACGGGCCTGAAAGTCGATGTCGTCAATAGTTGAATGCATAGCTCAAAGCTGCCGCACGCCACAGTGGTCCGCAGCATAACGCAGGTATAGACGGCTGATCCCGAAATTATACCAACCGTTGTCCAAGGCGGAACACGACTAACCTGGGCATGCTTGATTAGCGACGTTGAGCTGAGCAGCAATAGCTAGCTCAATCTCTACAGAGGCTAGCCCCTCAGCGGTTGCGCGCCAACGATTTTGCGCTGCTCAATAGCCTAAAATTACGCCTCAGACTTGACCTACAGAAAGTGCTGAAAGCGGTCTTCCGCTCCAAGCTTTTTGACAGCAGCTTTGATATCCTGAGTGCGGTCCTTGCGCACGATTAAGGTAGCGTTGCCGTCGCGCACAATGACAATATCTTCTAAACCAATAGTGACCACAATTTCGTCTGGGTCAGCTGAGTAGACGATACTGCCAGCCGTATCAAGGGCCACGTGGGTAGCTAAGTCGACGTTTTGCTCACCAGGCTGTTTCAGCAAGCGCTCTACCGCATTCCAGTCGCCCAGGTCATCCCAGCCGAAGGTGACGGGCATGACCTGGGCGCGGTCGGTATGATCCATAACCGCATAGTCGATGCTGAGCTTTTCAAGGCTGGGATAAGCGTCTACGCCCTGGTCAATCAGCGCCTGCATCAGCTGAGGAGCGTGGGTTTTGAGCTCATCGAGCATGATCCCAGCAGGGAAGACAAACATGCCGCTATTCCAGCTGTACCGACCGCTGTCGATGAAGCCTTGAGCTGTGGGAGCGTCAGGTTTTTCGGTGAACCGGCTGACGGCATAGGCGCTCAGCGCGCTGTAGGCACCGGTTTCCTGACCTTGCTCAATGTAGCCATAGCCAGTGGCCGCATAGGTGGGAGATATGCCCAAAGTTGCTATCACACCCTCGCTTGCCAGCTCTGCGGCCGATCGCAGGGTCTGACAAAATGCTGCTTCATCCGCAATCCAGTGGTCGGCTGGAAAGAAGCCAATTAGAGCATCGTCGCCGTAGCGACGAGCCACCTCTAGAGTTCCCCAGGCTACAGCTGGGGCGGTATCTCGTCCCACTGGCTCGACTAGCAGGTTGGCATCAGGCAGCTCAGGCAGCTGCTCACGTACTCGTTCGGCTAGATGGGCTGCGGTGATAACCCACATGTTCTCCCAGCCATCGGCTAGGGGCAGCAGACGGTCAGCCGTGGCCTGTAGAAGGCTGCGATCGCTGCCATCTAGGCACAAAAACTGCTTAGGGCGCTCTAAACGGCTCACTGGCCAGAATCGTTCGCCCTTGCCTCCGGCTAAAATAATAGGAATAAGTGCGGTCATAATAATTCAGTCTCTAGGTTTTCTATTCTTTAAAGAATAAAGATTGAGTGGCTATTAAGAGTACGCGAGTCGTTGTCGGTGCTTGATGGTTAGCTACCACTCCAGCTCAGACCCACTGCTACGCTAGCGGCCCAGGCACTCCACTTGCACAAGTGGCTCAATCCTAGCCTCTAGGAGGAAAAATCAGGGCAGAATTCGCTTAATATTGATTAACACATTAACCTGTTGCAAAGATTTAGTAGAGTGTCAAAGCCGGATCCAGTGTTTGCAAAGGTGATTTGATCTGAGCTTGGTTTGACTAACGTCGGCCTTTAAATCCGTGCTGAGGCTACAGCAGCGTGTCGTTACAGGGGATATGTTGGTAGGGCGTCGCAGCAGATAAGTAGATATCATATGACAACCCCTTTGCAGAACGCTGAGTCTCAATCAGATAGTCTTACCCCCTCTGAGCTGCCTGTTGCAGCGGCCGCAGCTGAGTCTGCTGCAACAGCTGCGGCCGCTGATTCTTTAGACGATCTGCCTAGCTCTTCTGACCCACGGCCTCAGTCTGGTGTTCGGCGCGTGCTCAACTCGCTGCTGTGGGGCAGCCTGTTCGTTGGTACGGCGGCGGTTGCAGCGGTAGCAGGAGGAACAATCGCCCTAACTATGCCGCTGCCAGCCTTTCTGGGGGGTGATGCCAACCGTGCCGCTAGCTTAGGCGACCTGTGGCAGGCGGGCTTCCGCTACCAAGTCACGCGACCGGTCAATATTTTGATTATGGGTATCGACGAGGTTCCCAACGCTCAACCCACCACGGACGCCGTCTTTACGGGCCGCACCGATACGCTGCTGCTGGTTCGACTCGACGCCGATGCTGGCACTCTCAACGTCATGTCAATCCCCCGCGATACTCGGGTTCAAATACCGGGCTTTGGCATGGACAAAGTTAACCAGGCTAATGTCCTGGGGGGGCCATCCCTAGTCGCGCAGACCCTAGGGTACAACCTGGGTAATATTCAAGTTGACCGCTACTTGCGCATCAACACTACCGCTTTTCGAGAAATGGTCGATTTGGTTGGAGGTATTGAGGTCAATGTACCTACACGCATGGAATATACCGATCGCACTCAGGAGCTCTACATTGACCTTTATCCAGGCTGGCAAACTCTCAATGGCGATCAGGCTGAGCAGTTTGCCCGCTACCGCAAAGAGAGTGGCGATATTGGTCGAGTGCAGCGGCAGCAAATACTGCTCAAGGCGCTGCGAGAGCGGTTGACTAATCCAGCGGTGCTCCCCAAGCTGCCTCAGGCTATTCGCGTGCTACAGCGATACGTCGATACTAATCTCACCCTTGAAGAAATGCTAGCGATCGCCAACTTTGGTCTCGGAATCGAGAGTGACCAGATGCAGATGGTGATGCTGCCTGGTCGGTTCAGCACTACGGTCGAATTTAATGCCAGCTACTGGCTGCCTGACTGGGGTGCTTCTGCAGAAATCATGCAGAGCTTCTTTCAGGCAGAGGAGGTTGGTGTTTACGCCGATCATCCTCAGGAGCGCTATGTCGCTGACTCAGCGATTGCTATTCAAAACGCCTCGGGTCAGCCTGAGCAGGCGGCCTCTGTGGCCCGCTATTTGCGCGAAAATGGGTTCAGCAACGTCTACTTAATTAGTGACTGGCCTAGCTCTATAGCCCGCACCGAAGTCGTAGCTCAGCGCGGCGATATCGAAAGCGCCCGTATGGTTGAGTCGCTGTTGGGCACAGGCCGATCGCTGTCGGAGTCGACGGGCGATCTTAATTCCGACATCACTATTCGAGTGGGTCGAGACTGGACTGAGCGCACGGCCCAAACCTCTGACGTTGACCCTTGACGTTCCGACCTAGCAGCCCTTGCTCTCGTTGCTTGGCCTGCCGTAGACTCTTCAAAAACGTTAAATGATTCAGGAAATTCGCAGCGATCTATGGGCTTGAGCCTAGGATAAGTGTGAAATTTAGAAATCAGGCGTCACATGGACTCCATCGAGACTCAGGTCATTCTCCTGACAAACAAAATTGACGCCCTGTATCAAATGGTCGATCAGGTCAACGATCAGGTTTCTGCGCTAGCTACAACTCAGACCTGTGCTATTGCACCAGACACCGGGTCTAGCCATTTTACCTACGGCAAGACCCCTCGACAGAATCCTGGCCTGCTAGACAGCGTTTGCGAACATAAAGACATTCTGCTAGACAGCAGCTATTTAGACCTAGATCGTCAAAATACCGAAACCACCTTCTCCAAAGATGTACAGATTCAGCGGCTTACGGCTCAGCTAACGGCGGCCTACAACCGCATTGCTGCTCTCGAAGAGCAGCTTCTGGCCTCGCGGGTTCACTAAATTAGCCCTAGCCTGCCTGCACAGTGATGAGCGCTGGGTCAGCTAGTCCTGAATGTATGGGTCGCCTGTGGATAGGGCAGTTTCGGCCCTCGCAAACTCGCGCCCTAGGTAGGCCGCATGGTCAAGGTAAGTAACGGGGCAGGGAACGGCTGGGTCTTCAAAAATGGCCATACAAAGTTCTTTGGCGGTGCGCCCGGTGTAGAGCCGAGTCGGCGCGCTTTTTGCAGCACCTCGCACAGGCAGAGGTTTACCCGTGGCTGGGTCACAGGCCAGTCCCTTGTCGTTGATGACGTTGGCAAAGTGCTTGGCGCAAATGAGTCCTTGCTCTATATCCAGGTAGACCAAGAAATAGCCACCGGGATCTAGCTCGATATAGCGCTTAGAGAGCTGATCATCGAGAACCTGGCGCTGAGCTTTGTCAATTGGCTGGGTGCTAAAGGGTATCATCGCAGAGGAAGGAAGCGATCGCGGCTACAGGATCAAGTCTATCTATCGTAACGCGCTGGGTCGTTTACCTAGACTATTGATGGCAGCGAATTTGGTCTTTTAGAGTA
>JBARUP010000007.1:0-1619 GCA_049645805.1 Nodosilinea sp. | reverse complement strand
ATATTTATCACATCTACACCGGGTTTGATGCTACGCCTGTCGGTGAGTTTGGGGTGGCGGCCTACACCCTGGTGCAGTACCGTGATTTGCTAAATGTGTTTGTGCTGTCCTTTGTGCCCCTGAGTTTGACCAACCCGCTGTGGATAGTGCCACTGCTGAGAGCGCTATGGCGCGGGTCTCGTATGGGCGTGAGGGGTAGGGCTGCGATCGCCTACCCGCCCGAGCTCAGCTGGGAAAAACCTCTATCCGTGGTGCGTCAAGAATTGGGGTTGGGAGCCTTCTTCAAGCCCCGTCGATGATGGCCCTACGGGATGATCAATACTGGGCAGGGCGATAGATTGATCACTCGCATGGTCACGCTCTCATTCTGCACGTCTTCAATCAGGCCAACGCCCCGGCAGCCCATGACAATTAAGTCAGCATTGAGTTCGTCGGCTACGTCGCAGATGACAAAGGCGGGCTGGCCCTCGCGCTCCACCACTTCGGTGTCGATGGTCTGGGCTGCAAATAGCGCCTTAGCCTGCCCCAGGAGCTTGGCAACCGCATCGGGAGACGACTGGGCTGAGGGCTGACTGGCAGCTTCGCTAGATTCTACAACCGACAGCAAAATGAGTCGGCTTTGGTGGGTTTTCACCAATTCCGCTACCTTGGGAGCCGCCTGCTGCGCCTCAGAACTCATATCGATGGGAAATAAAACCGTCTTGAACATGGCGTATCGAAGGGAACTCACACTCCGGTAAAATGAGGGCGGCAATAGGTAAATATTACGACAGACACAGAATCTGGACTACGCCGTTCCCCCAAATCTACCTTAGTCAAGGTTGGGGCTGCTGCCATCCGGGCGCTGCATAACGTAATAAATACAAAGTCTTAAATCGTTTTAGGAGGTACCTTACAGTGACTAAAAAATCGGTGGCGAGCCTGTCGGCAGCCGATGTTTCGGGCAAGCGAGTTTTAGTGCGGGCCGACTTCAACGTGCCCCTCGACGACCAGGGTGCCATCACCGACGATACCCGCATTCGGGCGGCTCTGCCCACTATTCAGGATCTGACGGGCAAAGGGGCCAAGGTGATTCTCACCAGCCACTTTGGCCGACCCAAAGGTAAAGTGGTCGACAGCATGCGCCTGACCCCAGTAGCCAAGCGCCTGGGCGAGCTGCTGGGTCAAGAGGTAGTTAAGTGCGACGACTGCATCGGCGATGAGGTAGCCGCCGCTGTTGGCGCAATGGAGAATGGCCAGGTAGCGCTGCTTGAGAACGTACGCTTCTACGCTGGTGAAGAATCCAATGACCCTGAGTTTGCTAAGCAGCTGGCTGCTAACGCCGATCTATACGTGAACGATGCCTTTGGCACCGCTCACCGCGCCCACGCCTCTACCGCCGGGGTCACTGAGTACCTTAGCCCCTCTGTAGCGGGCTACCTGATCGAAAAAGAGCTTGAGTATCTTCAGGCGGCAATTGAAAATCCCCAGAAACCTCTGGCGGCGATTATCGGTGGCTCAAAGGTCTCTAGCAAAATCGGCGTGATTGAGACCCTGCTCGATAAGGTCGATAAGCTGCTGATTGGCGGCGGCATGATCTTCACCTTTTACAAAGCGCGCGGTTTAGCCGTGGGTAAGTC
>JBARUP010000006.1:0-6709 GCA_049645805.1 Nodosilinea sp. | reverse complement strand
CGACCGATAGCTCGGTCGGTTCCGGTACGGCTAGGTCAGACTCTGTTGCGCGTGGTTCGTGCATGAATTGAGTTCTCGCGTAGAAGGTTCAAGTAAATGGCCGCAGAGGTACTTTTGCCGCGGCTCTACGGCCATTGGGTCATGCCAAATCCGAACAGCATGCCTCTGATTTCACAAGGGCCAACTTGTAGGGGCGAATGGCATTCGCCCTAAGAGATCGAGGGCAACCAAACAGGATTTAGTATCAGAGGCTGGTGTGGACCCAGCCTCTGAGCGATCGCGACTGACTACAGCCCAAAACCAGTAAAGGTGGTGTTACCAGACTCAGTCGAAAACGCGTCAAGGGAGCTCATGCTGCCCGCCCCGTTGGGGCCAGCGAAGCTAACTTGATCCATAGACACGCCCGACTGAGAAAAGAAGCTGCTCGACCCCTTGAACAGGCTTTCGATGTCGCCAAAGCCAGAGCAACCACCGCTACAGTTGTCAAGGTCGCCATCGGTGAGTTCAGTAATAGCCATGTCGGCCGCTTCTACAACTTCGTCCATGATGCTTTCGGCATTGTTCAGTTCAGACATAGTCAACTCCTTAAGAGTATTAGTTGGGTTAATAGAAAGCGGATTGCGCTTCCTGTCTCTACCTATTTCTGAGACACGTTGACCTATTCACTTTGAGCAAGGTTTGAGGGCAACGTTTTCTGTTTGAACCCGCGCTAGGGCTTCACAGACATGCTGAGAAAAGAGGTTCTGACAGCGGCGATCGCTCTGGGTCGCTGCTGCCGATGCTTGGAGCAGGTTGCCTACTTCTTCGGCAACCAGCTGGTTGAGCGATGTAGAAATGCGCTCTAGGTGCTCCACCGACACGTAGCGCAGACAGTGGGTTTGAACCCGCTTTTGCAGACGCGGCAGCAGCCGGTCTTGAACGCTGGCGCGAAGCTGAGTCAGCTGGAGTAGTCGAGTCACCTGCACCTGGTTTTGCCGCCCGATGCGAGCGGCGATTTTGCCCATCGACAGCCCCTCTCCGTGGAACAGCCGCAGGGCCTGTAAGTAGGCCTCGACGCTAGCTGGCTGACGCCGCTTTAGCTGGGTAACGCGCGCTTGAATACAGCTGGCGATTGCCTGCGCCAGATACTCATCTAGGCTCTCTCGATAGGTGCGCAAAAAGGCCTGAGCATCGGGCTCCCACTCAACCAGGTTGGTGTTCTGCGGGTCAGCTAAATTCTCTAGCTCGATGCCGCTGCCCACATCTGCGGCCCGCACCGTAAACGGAATGCCGCGACGGACGTGGATGCGGTACTGCCGCAGCTGTGAAGCCAGTCCCGTCAGCCGCTCTAGCGTATCTTTTGGGGAAGCAGGGGCAATGCGGTAAAGCTGCGACTCCGTAGGCGGCAGGCAGAGTTTGCGCGAAGGCCGCGATCGCTGCCGCTCTTGCCGGTAGACCCGGTGATACTGGCTCAGCAGATCACAGGCGGATTCGACTCCGGTCGTGCAGCCGAAGTAGTCGGTCAAAATACGGCGCAGCTGATCGCAGGAGGTATCGTTGAGAATGGCCCAGCTGCTGATGCGATACAAACCGCGATCGAGCAGGTAGCGATTGACATCGGGCTGGTTTTTGACGAGGCGCGCTGTCCAGGTGTTGAGCTTTGCTTTGGTGGGGTTGTAGCTGATTAAGATCTCCAGCGCAAGCGAGCGATAGCTCGGTGCAGAAGCAGACCGCGTTTGACCAATGTCGTCTAGAACCAGCGCCAGCATTTCGTCGAGATCAAGGCTGTGAGCCTGCCCAAACCGCTGCACGATACCAGTGCAGGTCATCAAGATTTGGTGGCTAATGAAGCAGCGCAAACTCAGCTCGGCCAGCGCGGCATCATGGCTTTTCGCCTGCCAAATATCAATCAAACGATGCTGGATCTGGGCATCGTCTACAGGCTCAGCCTGTGGCAAATCCGCTAGCTCTTGCTGAAGCCACGACTGCACGACCGAGAGCGTTTTGACCTGATGGCCACCAGCACTGCAAAGCCGAACCAGTTGCCAATACTGTTGTGTGCTATTCATAGCTGCCTTGAGGTAAAAATGTCTGACTCCTTGCACTGAGCAAACGCTGTCGGCGTCTGGAGTGCTTGCGAATAGGCACAGTATCTTGGCTAGGCCAGGTGAAAACTAGGAGCAAAACAGATAACCTGTTTGCAGAATTCTGTAGCTGTAGCTATACAAAAATTCCCCAGCCAACAGGCTGAGGTTTCTAGAAGATTCCGGTTTTATTCAAGTTCGACTTCGCTGAAATGATGATGGCGTTTGCGCCCTGTTCTCCCCGCGGGTGTGGCATCAGGGGCTAACGCTAGTGATGGGAGCGCCGTTGGCTCTAAGGAAAGGTGAGCCAGGCCGACAGCACCTTCGCCGCTCGTCGAGCTTAAGACTTATTCATTTAGCTCCCCGCCCCAAAAAATTCCCGCAAATGCTTGAGCGAGACTGCGGCTGGTTACGACAGAGTGGTTTTACTTTGCAACGCGATCGCGCCGCAGCCCGAGATGGTGATAGACCGGCCCTTTCTGGCCGCAGTCCGCGATCGCCAGAGCGGTACACTGCTGTTCCTAAGCGCGATCGCGGACCCAAGATAGGAGAAAGGCGTTCCCTTCGACTCGGCTCAGGGAACGCCTGCTGATCGGGAGAGTCTGTTGGCTGAGCAGAGTCAGAGCCAACAGACTCTCCTTACTTCCCGCCTCGCTCATCTAGCAGCCGTCGCCACTCCGTATCGATCTTGTCCTTCTGCGCCGCTTCCTGCTCAGTTAGATCTACCTCGGTAGTGTAGGCCAAGTCGTCGGTGCCCAGCACCGTTTGAGCGCTAAAAGACTGAGCAAAAGCCAGCTTTTCGCGCGTCTCATTGCTGGGCTGTCGCAGGGCCTCGGCTCGCTGCTCGCGATCGCCGTTGCGGACTTCAATCCGGCTGTTCTGCCGCTGCACCCAGAAGTAGCGCACTAGAGGAATAGACAGAAAGGCTGTGCCATAGCCCAGCAGCAGCCAGTATAGCGAGTTGGCCAGAGCCACAATGCCGCCTAGTTCAGCCACTAAAGTCTGGTCTTGCAGCAGGTTGCCCAGCACTAGGGCACCCACCAGATTTGCCCCGCCCAGGCCGATCGCCGTCATGATCTGGCCCGAGGTCGCCTGGCTAAACCGCCGGGGCAGCTCTCGCAAAAACTGAGGCGGCTTAATGGTGCGCCGAGCTTTAGCGGTTACCTGTAGCTCCGGGAACTGGTAGACAATGCCGCCCTGGGGGCTAACCTGGGGCAGGCCGTTAAACCGGCTCAGCACCGGCACCATAAAGTCTTCAAGGTCCCTGTCCCAGCCCTTGCCGAGGTCGTTGAGAAAGGGAATGACCTGCTCTGCAACTACGGCCCCACCGCTAGCCTGAATCACCTGGGCAATGTTCTGCCAGCGGCGATCGTCTAGGTCAGCGTTGGGGTCACCATCGCCAAACAAAAACGAGAAGATCGCCTCCAAAAAGTTCAGCTCGCTCTTGGCGCGAGCGGGGCGACGGCGATCGCTCCTCGGGTCAAACATCCAGAAGATATCTGGACCTAGCCAGATGCGAGGCATAAAGACCATGCCGCCGCCTCGGCCACCGCCGCCAAAGCCGCCGCCGCTGTCGTTGTCGTCGCGTCCGGCGCTGCTGGCCGCGATCGCCAGCAGGGTAACCGCTACCACAATCAGCACCAGCGATAAGATCAGCAGAACGCCAAAGGAGATCCGGATCAGGTAAAATAGCACCCGCCACACTTTCTCCCACGCCGACTGCCACCTGAGCCGCCAGGATTTGCTCCGCAGGACCGCCTGAATATTTTTAGGAACAACGTAGGCCACCTCGCCCGACTCTGCTACCTGAAGGTGAGCCTGCACATCTGAGGCCAGGGCTAGTTCTCCCTGCTGGGTCTCTAGGAGAGGAAGACCGGCTTCAGCAGCCACATCTCCAATCGTGACGCGGTAGCCCAGACGCTCTACTGCCTGGGTAATTGACTTCGTCTGCGCCATTGCTTGCGCCATAAATAACGAACCCCCTGGGTTCTAACGACCACGCAGCTACCAGCTGCGTTTACAACCAGTATAGAAACCGCGATCGCGAATTACAGGGGGCAGTTACCGTACCAATATCTCTCTATATTCTCTCGCCCTTGCCCAGCACCTGATCGCGAACGGCGGCAAGGTCGCCGAGCAGTTCTTGCCGATTCGAGGCCTTGAGCCGATAGCGGTAGAGGAACCAGCCGCTGTAGATGAGTCCGATCAGCTCAAAGGTAGGAGCCAGCAGCGGGAAGTCGTTAATGGCATCAAGCATGGCCAGCACCAGCTTGACGGCGATAATTGAGGCAATGATTAGGCCTACCGAGACAATAGGGCGACGGTAGCGCCTAAAAAATGCTGACACATACTCAGGCAGATCGCCCAAAAGTGCAGACACTTTGTCCCATACCTGCTGCACTTGGCGGCTAGCCTCATCTCCCAGGCTACCAGCGGTTGTTTCTGTGGTTTCGACTTCAACCACCGGATCTATCATTGGATCCACGACCGGATCAACCACCGGCGTTGGGGGCTCTGTATGGGCGGTATCGGAATAAACAGTATCCGAATAGGCGGTATCCGATTGAAATTCTGTACTCATGGCGAATAATCCCAGGGGCTTGGTTAAGGTTTGGATCGAAAATCCAGAAAATAAGAATACACCCAACCAAATTGGTGTGTATCGAACTTTAGGAGTGTTATAGATCGAAACCATCCGGTTTTCAATTTTTCTTTCCCCCGAAAAGGCCGCTGGGGTACTGCCACTGGGGTAACTTACTCGCCTGAGAGCCCCTCTAAAGAGTCTAAATACTTGTAAAGCTGTTTACGATCGATCACAAAACCAGGATCTGAACCGTTCAACTGGCCCTGGCGGCGAGATTTGGCTGACCATCGAATAAAGCTGCCGCGCTGGCGATCGCCAGCGCGATCGTTAGAATGTTGGGATGTCATTGACGCTCTCACTTCGGCCCCATTACTATGGCATATCAGACCAATCTCAGGAGCGTACTAGCCCTATCGAAACGGTTTACGGCAATCTAAAGGGTCTCAAGACCAGCCAGCTCAAGCAGCTTCAGCGTATCTACCACCAGCGGCTACCGGGCGACTGCGTGGTTACTCCCGAGTTTGCCCAGCGGCTGGCGGCGGTTAGTACCGACATTGATAGCCCCCTGTGTGCCTACATCAACCGTCGCGGTCAGGTGATTCGGGTGGGAGTAGGCAGCCTGCGACAAACCCAAATTCCGCCCGCCGAGCTGCCCCGCTATGGCGCTGAGCGTCTCAGCGGCATTCGCTGTATTGCCACCCAGTTCGAGCTTGATCCGCCCAGCGACGCCATTCTCACCACTATGGCCCTGCAGCGGCTCGACGTGCTGGCGGTGCTGGCCCTTACCGGCACGGGCTTTACTCGCCGGGGCGGCGGTGCTACGGGCTATATTCACAATACTTACCTAGCTCACCTGGTGCCTCACCCCGAGCAGCGCTGGCTGGTATCGGCACCTCTTGATCTTGAGGCTTTAGCCCAGCAAGACTTTTTAGCCCTGGCCGAAGGGCTAGAGGCAGAGTTTAGCCGCGCTTTTACGGCCCTACAAGTAGAAGATGACTGCGATCGCGTGCTGGTTGTAGGTCTTTTCACCAATAGCCAGAGCGACGACCACTTTCACACTCGCCTAGAAGAACTGGAGCGACTGGTCGACAGCGCGGGCGGCGAAGTGCTCGAAACCCTGTACCAAAAGCGCCCCCGCCCCCACCCCCAGACCGTGCTGGGGGCCGGTAAGGTGCAGGAGGTGGCCCTGGCCGCTCAAACCGTTGGAGCCAACCTAATTGTGTTCGATCGCGACCTATCGCCCATGCAGGTGCGCAATCTAGAGAATCTGGTGGGCATTCGCGTGGTCGATCGCACCGAGCTGATTCTTGATATCTTTGCTCAGCGAGCCAAGACCGGGGCCGGTAAGCTTCAGGTTGAGCTGGCCCAGCTTGCATACCAGATGCCCCGACTCAAGGGTAGGGGCCAGGCCCTGTCTCGGCTCGGCGGCGGCATTGGCACCCGTGGCCCTGGTGAAACCAAGCTAGAGACCGAGCGTCGGACGATTCAGCGGCGGATCAATAAGCTTCAGCAGGAGGTCAACCAGCTCCAGGCCCACCGGGCTCGCCTGCGCCACCGCCGCCAAGACGACAACCTGCCTTCGATCGCAATAGTAGGCTACACCAACGCGGGCAAGTCAACCCTGGTCAACACCCTCACCAACTCTGAGGTCTACGCCGCCGACCAGCTGTTTGCTACCCTTGACCCCACCACCCGCCGCCTCGCCATTACCGACCTCATCACCAATGAAACCACCCAGATGGTGCTAACCGACACAGTGGGCTTTATCGAAGAGCTGCCCGCCTCGCTGATGGATGCCTTTCGCGCCACCCTCGAAGAAGTCACAGAGGCTGACGCCCTGCTGCACGTTGTCGATGTGTCGCACCCCGCCTGGCAAGATCAAATTCACTGGGTGATGCAGATCCTTAAGGAGATGCCCATCGTGCCGGGGCCAATGCTGCTGGTGTTTAATAAAGCCGACCGGGTCAGCAGCGAAGCCCTGGCGATCGCCCAGAATGAGTATCCCCAGGCTCTATTTATCTCCGCCACCGAGCGGATGGGGCTAGAGACCCTGCGACAGCGA
>JBARUP010000005.1:0-17358 GCA_049645805.1 Nodosilinea sp. | reverse complement strand
GGTTAAGCCCCAGAGCGAGAACGTTCTAAAAATGCTGATGGGGTCAGAGCAGGCCGATGGTGACCCTCTGGCCGATTTCAACATTCCCTACCAGCAGCGGCGGCCAGAACTGGTGGTACAGCAGCAGCTCGAAGGATTGTTGGATGTACACCGCTGGCTGCTAATTTTGGGCCGCACCGGATTGGGCAAAACCCGCGAAGCGGGTGAACTGGCCACACGCCTCAACAGCGAAGGCTGGACGATGCTCAAGCTCAAAAACCATGAGCAACTGACGGTGCCGACGCAGTTTCCGGCAGAGGTGGTCGGCGAGCAGCCTAAGCTAGTGTTTTTTCTCGATAACCTGAACCAGGCCATGAACCTGGGCGTTGAAGCCAGCCGTGATGCCCAAGACAATTTACCCAGTGCGCTCAGACAGCCTCTACAAGAGCGGCTGCAAGAAACCCTGGAATTTTTTGAGCGCAGCTGCGGCTATGACCGCATTCGGGTGATTGCAACAGCTCGTGACGAGACTATTCCCGAAAAGCCAGGACAGCCCAGCGAGTGGGACAAGCTGGCGATTGAAAAACATCCTCAATTTTGGGGTCAGTTCCACCAGCACCGACTACCAGTGCCTGCGGAAGCAGCGATTGAAGCGGTGCTGGCTCAAACTACCGAGCAGGCCAATCTGTCCGCCAAGGTCGAAGACTTTGCCCCCATTGCCCAGCGCAACGATGGCACCTTTAGAAACGTCGTCGAAAACCTGGAGCGGGCCAAAAACCGCAGCTTGGTCGTTTCGACCGCTACCTATAAAGAAACCCTGACGGGCACTTGGCAAAACCGCTACCAAGCGGCCATTGACCGCGATAAAACCTCAACGTGTATTTACGATGCTATTGATTTGCTGCGACAGTGCAATGTGCCCCTGCAAGCCATTATGGTGCTGCCCACCGCTGCGCTGCTGACCCAGAAAACCCACCTCTGGGACTGCTTAGCCCGCTATAAAATCCACCAAAGCCTGAAATATCTAGACCATACCGAACGTCTTTTGCAGCCCAGAGATGGGCAAATAGAAGCCAAGGGCTACAGGGTAGAAGTCGGAGAAAATCTGGTTCGGGTTGGCAAGCTACTGGTTAAGCTATCGAGAAAGCATCCACAGCAGATAGAAGCCGCCTTGACTGGTTTTGTTGTGGCGGCTATAGGCCTCAGTCGATATGAGACAGCCCTAAGGGTTAACCAAAATCTGACCAAGCTTCAACCCAAAAGTGAGGTGGTTTGGTTTTATCAGGGTTGGCTGAAAGGCGAAATTGGCCAAAAGGAGGCCGCGATCGCCTGCTACGATGCCGCCCTGGCCATCAAACCCGACTATCACCAAGCGCTCAACAACAAAGGGAATGCGCTGTATGCCTTGGGCCAAAAGTTACAACAAGAGGGTCACATAGAGGCTGCGTTAGCGAAGCTTTCCGAAGGAATCGCCTGCTACGATGCCGCCCTGGCCATCAAACCCGATAAGCACGAAGCGCTCCTCAACAAAGCCTGCTGCTACGCTCTCCAGGGCGATGCCGACAGCGCCATTCAATGGCTGCAAACCGCCATTGCCCTAGACCCCGAATATCGCGATATGGCCAAAACAGACACCGACTTCGACCCTATTCGCCACGGCGATCGCTTCCAAGCCCTAGTCAACGGCAACCCTTAGCAGCCCGCATCGCCAGCGGCCTCGACCGTAGCCTCTTGGTCGCCGCTAGTCACAGTAATCGTGCCTTCGACAGCATTTACTTCGGGGTCAGGGCCTTCGCTAGTGATGACAGCTTCCACCTCAGCGGTGACCGCACCATCTAGGCTTTCAAAGGTCTGCTGGCTAAACTGGCCATAAAACTCGTCGCCCTCGCCTGCAACCCGCTCAAACTTGACGATGATGCCGTCAATCTTCATCCGCATGGTGCCCTCCGCAAGGTCATCTTGGCCAGCAATGCCGCTGAACAGATAAACGCCGCCGTTGCGGGGGTCACCGTCGGGGGGCCAGAGGGACATGCCGCAGCCAGACAGCTCAATTTCATTAAAGGTAAAGGTGCCAATGTCGACTGGCTCGGGCTCGGCGGGAGTAGTGACCTCGGAGGTGGGGCCGCTAGTAGTGCAGGCAACCAGACCTAGGGTGCAGAGGGCAAGCGGTAGATAGTGTTTCTGCGATCGCACTACCGCCTTAAAACAAGGGTACCGTGGCATCGATAGTGGCTCCAAAGAACGTATCGTTGAACTGCACCCGAGGCTCTGACGATCGCCCAAAACTAAAGCCGCCGTAGACATTCAGGCGTAGATTTGGGCTGATGCGATAGACTACCTGCCCCAGCACCTGCTGAAACGTGTCGTAGCGCTCCTGGGCGGTGTAGTCGATCAAGTTGAGCTGGTAGTTGAGCCCTAGCTGTACCCGAGGCGTGACGTCGTAGCCTAAGTAAGCGCCTGTCGACTGAAAGACGCGGCTAAAGTCAATGGCGGTGCCGCTGCTAGTGGACTCAGCATTGTTGAGCTGAACAAGATAGTAGGAGTCGAGATATAGTTTTGACGCCAGCGGATCGCGGCGACCCAGGGTGAGGCCCAGGGCGGTGTTTTTGAAGAAACGCCCTCGGTTGCCTCCCGGTCGGTACAGCTCTTGGTACGTGAACACAAACTGCCCATAGCTGCGGGCACCTAAACCCTGGCGTAGCCCTAATCGCAGCCGCAGGTCATCGTAGTTGAGCGATGACTGAGCGCTGTAGCGCTGTAGCCCTAGGTCAGCGGTGGCGATGAAAGCCGTCTGCGGCCCCAGGGCGGGGTAGAGGCCAAAGCCGATCGAGGGGCGCAAGAAGGTATCGCCGGTCAGCCCGCCGACATCGTTGACGGCCAGCAGAACGTTGTCGCTGCTGGCGATCGCCAGCCGAGCTGAGAGAAACCCAATTTTAGCGGGGGGGCGGGCGATCTGAGCGGGCAGCTGAGGCTGCTCACGGATGCGCAGAATACCCAGGTCATTATCCTCAAGCAGGCCCCGGATCTGAATCTCGCCTAGCTCTGGGTCTTGGGGAGGGTCAGGGGCATCATCGCTATCGTCGTCTGCCTGAGCTAGGTCAGCGGTAGTGAGGGCTGGATCTAGCAGGGGGCTCTCGGGCGGCGGCGCAGCCAGGGCGGCGGCGGTCGTCAGGTAGGGCGTCGCAAGCGGGGTTGAGCCAGATGCACCAGAATCAGCGACTGAGGCATTGGCTGGCGCAACTGGGGCAGGCTGATCTGTTGTAAAAGAGGCGATCGCGCCCTCTACGACGGGTTGAACCGTTAGTACAGCGGCTTGTCCACCACCAGCAGCCGTCTCAGGCTGAGCGGACGGCTCAGCCGCCTCATCGCGAATCAGGTCGGGTTGAGCATAGCTCGGTACAGCTCCGCAGCAAAGCAAGCCGAGGCTCACTAACGCCAGTTGAAAGTGGGTGTGACGCTTAACCAATGAAGTCCGCCTGGGTAAAACGTATGCTTATTGTCATAAAAAGAATCAGCAGCCGGGTCGGAAATTCCCGAAATTAAAACCTATGTTCACTGATTAAAGGCTGTGTTCATCAAATATTTAACTCACGGGGCCACAAGATTCATGAATCATACCGAAATACCTCAATTGCGAAACCTACTATAGATATATGTCAGATATATGCCTGAAATCCATCCTGTTTCATGCATCCCACATACGAATACGGTACTATGCCTCTCCAGCCAAGGGCTTTGTTCTTAGAACCCTGCCGCCTTCGTTAGGTACTCTGTACCGCCGCTTCTCAGAAATTAAAAGGTCAAGACACTTCGGCCGCATCTACCTCAAGGCATTGGCCTTTTGTCATTCGTGGTCACTGATAATCGCACTATGTTCCTCCGTACCAACAAAAGTATCAGCAAAAGTTTAGCGATCCTGCTGACAATGGTCAGCGGTGTCACCATTGCGTCTCCAGCCCGAGCAGAGGTATTTCTAACCTGGGCCAGACTGAGTATCAGCACCAATGAGGTTAGCCTGCTCTCGGCTAGCGGAGTCTCGCGCCCAGCCGCTGTGGCCGACTGCTTTTGCCCAGGCGAAACCCTCAACACCAGCAGTCACTCCAAAGCAGAGGTGCTGTTCAACGATGGCTCGCTAACCCGCGTTGGGGAACAAGCCAGCCTGCGCTTTTGGCCCGCCACCCGGAGCTTGTATCTGAGCCAGGGTACGGCTGCGTTTTTTGTGCCGCCAGAGCTAGGGCGTACGACAGTACAAACCGCTAACGCCACCGTGGGCCTAAATAGTACTGCTGTAGTCGTGCGCTACGTTCCTTCTCGAGAGCTAACCCTGGTTATGGCGCTGGCCACGGCCTCCGATGGCCCAGTGCTGATAACCAGCGCCAGTACTGGCCAAGAATTTGCTCTCTACGCCGGTCAGATGGCCTTTGTAAGCGGGGCAAATCTACAGGTTGTTGAATTTGACCTTCAGGAGTTTTACCACACGAGCGATTTGGTTGCAGGTCTACAGCTAGGTAATTCGAGCTATCGCCCTGCCGCTGACGAGCCCCTGGCGACTTTACGCCCCGATTTGCTGCGGGCGCTGGAGCAGCAAACCCCATTTAAGCCAGAAGATGCCATTCTAAACCCCGCTCTAATCAGCGACACTGCTCCTGCCGCTGTCTCTCAAAACCAGGAGACAACTCCCCTAGATTCGATCTCTCAGGTAGAAGAGCTAAGACGCTCTAATGACACCCCACCCGGAGTGGTCAATCCCTTACCTGATGCTCCAGCCGTCATCGCGGCTCCAGCCGCTCCTACCGTTCCCGCAGCGGCGGCAGCTCCAGCTGTGCCACTGCCAGCAGCACTAACCTCTGAGCCTGCCGCCCCCCTCGCTGACGATTCGGGCAGTCTGTAAACCGCAGGCAGGTGGCGCTTGGCGGCGGCCCTGCTAAACGCCGCTAGGTATTCGCTGATCTTAGGTCTGCCCTAGCTTCAGCCACTGCTGTACTGAAGGACGCTGCCACTGGTGGGTTGCGTAGTTCCGCAGGCGAGGCGTTACTGGGTCTTGGTTGAAGACCAGCCGGTTCAGCATTAGGGCTAAATCAACATCGGCAATACACCATTCGCAAAATAGGTTAGGCCCTTCGCTACTCAGCCGATCGCTGGCTACGCGCACTAGCTTATCCGCCGCCTGCTGCCCAACTTTGCTCAGGGGTGCCCCTGTAGCGCCAAGAAAGACTATATCTGTGGGCCGCTCGTCTCGCAGGGCTAGCAGATCGCTGCGTAGCCACGCCTGAAGCTGTCTAGCCCGAGCGCGATCGCCTAGAGCAGCGGGCAGCACCGCAGACTGCTTGGGGAAAGCCTCCTCTAAATACTCGATGATGGCCGTTGACTCAGAAAGGTAGAAGTCGCCGTGGGCCAGGGTCGGCACTCGGGCGGTAAGAGAGCGATCGCGATACTCCGACTGTAGATGGGCCTCAGCGCTAAGATCGACGGTCTCTAGGTCGAAGGTAAGACCTTTCTCAACCAGGCTTACGTAGGCAGACAGGGCGTAGGGACTGGCAAACAGACTATCTACAAACAGCGTTAGAGGAGCAGTGGACATAGTAATGGTTGGATATATGCTGCTGTCCTAGTCTAGGGGTAGGCGGCTTAGTAACCTACCCCGCGCTAGAATTGGGTAAACTACACCGTTCAGTTAACCTCTAGGGCAGACGCTTTTGTTCGCTCCAAAGGGTAACTAGGGCTTTGCTACTCCCTTCGTCGTTGATGCCATGCAAACACAATCTACTCAGCCTTGGAAGAGGCCTGGTTTCCTGCTGCTAATTGCGGCGTTGCTAGTAGCCGGGGTGGGCTCGACTGTAGCGGTACGCAATGTTTTACAGACTCGCCAGGAGGCTCGTGAGCGGGCTGCGCTGCCGCCGCCTCGCCAGGTTAAAGTAGTTGCCCTAGGCCGGGTCGAGCCCGTTAGTCAGGTAATTAATGTCGCTACGGCAGAGTCTGGCCGCGTTGATCGACTGGAGGTACAGGAGGGTGATCGAGTAGAGGAAGGGCAGACTTTGGCCTACCTCGACATTTACGAGGTGCGCCAGGCCGAGCGCGACTACGCCGCTAGCCAGCTAGCCGAGGCTCGCGCTCAGCTAGGGGCTGAAACAGCCCTGGGTCAGTCTCAGGTGGCGGAGGCCAGCACCCGTGTTACCCAGATTGACGGGCCGCAGCAGGCCGCGATCGCCGCCCAGCAGGCCGCTGTGGAGAGCCTTGAGGCCGAGCTTAACGTTGCTAAAATTGACCTGGCTCGATTCCAGCAGCTCAACGAGTCTGGGGCGATTTCGCGTCAGGAGCTAGACCGGCAGCGGGCGACTGTTGAGCGCTTGCAGGCAGACCTCGCCAACGCCAGCGCCACCAAGCAGCGGCTTGAGCAGGCTCGCCTCAACGACATGAAAAATGCCGCAGCTCAGGTGACCTCGGCCCGCGCTACCGCCACCCGCGCCCAGGTGGAAAGTCGGGTTGACTCTGCTGCCCAGAGCTTAGCTTTAGCCGAGGCCCAGCTGGCCCGCGCCACTATTCGAGCCCCCCAGTCGGGTCAGGTGCTCGATATTTTTGCCTACCCTGGCGAGGCGGTGTCATCCAGTGGGGGCCCTATTCTCGCCCTGGGTGATACGACCCAGATGGTGATTGTGGCCGAGGTCTACGAAACAGACATTGGCCTGGTTGAGGTGGGCCAGCCCGTCACCATCACCAGCCGCAACGGGGCCTTTAGCGATACTCTAACCGGCACCGTTAGCGAAATCGGTCTACAAATAGCCAAAAACGACGTGCTTGACGACGACCCCGCCGCCAACGCCGATGCTCGGGTAGTCGAAGTGCGGGTGGCAGTAGACCAGAGCGACCTGGTTGCGGGGCTCACCAACCTCCAGGTAGATGTTGCCATCGACGTTGACTCGTGAGGACACGATGAAACTACCGTCGCTTCCCCGCATTCCCCTGGCTTGGTACAATCTGCGCCACGATCGCGCTCGGCTGCTGGTCGCCGTAGCCGGAGTCACCTTTGCGGTGCTGCTGATGTTTATGAACCTGGGCTTTTTGGGAGCGCTGGTTAGCACCACCACTAATTTCTACGACGAGTTTAACGGCGATATTTTTCTAATCTCGCCCCAGTCGCTCGAAATTAGCACCACCAAGGCATTTCCCCGCGAGCGGCTGTATCAGGCCGCTGGCATTGAGGGCGTGCAGCGGGTGATGCCTCTCTATACGGAGTATGCTCTCTGGAAAAATCCTGAAACAGGCGTTAGCCGAGCTATGTTTGTTTACGCCTTCAACCCCAGCGACCCGGTCTTCTTGATGCCTGAATTCAACACGCTGGAGAAACGACAGGCGCTGCAGCAGCCCAACAGCGCCTTCATCGACAGGCTGTCGCGGCCCGAGTTTGGCCCCCAAACCGTTGGCCTAGAAACCGAGGCCGACCGTCGTCGCGTCACCATTGCGGGCCAGTACGACCTAGGGGGCGGGTTTGCCGCCGATGCCACCCTAATTATGAGCGACCAGAACTTTCTGCGCTTTTTTGCCCCCCGCCCCCTCGACCAGGTAAACCTGGGCATGGTACAGCTAGAACCCGGAGCCGACGCCCAGCGGGTCAAAGCGGCTTTACAGGCGCAGCTGCCCGCTGATGTAGAGGTCTACACCAAGTCTGAAATCGTTCGCAAAGAGAGCCAGTACTGGATTCAAACCACCTCCATTGGCTTCATCTTTGGTCTGGGAGTTTTGGTATCGTTTGTGGTCGGCACCGTGATTGTCTATCAGATTCTCTATACCGATATTCGCGACCACCTGCGCGAGTACGCCACCCTCAAGGCAATTGGCTACAGCGGCGGCTACTTGTTCAAGACTGTGCTTCAAGAAGCCATGCTGCTGGCGCTGATGGGCTACGTTCCTGGTCTAATTCTGTCGCTGGGGCTATACACGCTCGCCTATAACGCCACCGCTGGCACCCTGCCAATGCAAATGACCCTGTTTCGAGTTGGGTTTGTCTTTACGCTCACGGTGCTAATGTGCGCTCTGTCGGGGCTGGTTTCCGTGCGTAAAGCCGTTACGGCCGATCCGGCAGAGGTGTTTGCATGAAGCAAACTCCTCTAGCTCTGCTAAATCTGATTCACGATCGCAAAAAGTTTCTCACCTCGCTGGCCGGGGTCGCCTTTGCGGTGCTGCTGATGTTTTTATTCACCGGCTTTAAGAACGCTCTCTACGACAGCCAAACTCAGCTGCTGAAACGGCTCAACGGCGAAATTGTGATCATCAACCGGCTGAAGGAGAATATGTTTGTGCCTCGGGCCTTTGCCCGCCGTCGTCTGTACCAGGCCCAGGCTTTTGAGGGGGTAGAGGGGGCTTATGCCATCTATATTAGCGACGCCCGCTGGAAGAACCCCACCACCAAAAAGACTCGCCCGGTGCGGGTGATTGCCTACAACCCCTCTGACCCGGTGCTGCCGATGGCCGAGGTGCTGGCCCGTCAGCAGGATCTGCGGCTGCCCAACACCGCCATGATTGACCAGCGATCGCGCGACGAGGTTGGCCCCCGCGAAACCGGAGTAATCACCGAGCTAGCCGATCGCGAGATTCGCATTGTAGGCACCTTCAGCCTGGGCACTGACTTTGCTTCAGGCAACGGCAATTTGATCATGAGCGACCAAAATTTTCTGCGCTTTTTTGCCAATCGCGGCCCCGAAGAAGACGAGCGCAGCTTTGCCACCGCCGACATTGGTCTACTGCGGGTTACCCCGGGCACCAATATTGAGATTCTGGTGCAGGCCCTGGGCGAGGGCCTACCTCAGGACGTGCTGGTGATGCCTATGGCCGGTCCCGAAGGCTTTATCGCTCGCGAGCGCACCTACTGGGAGGAGAACACAAACATTGGGTTTGTGTTCTCCCTGCTGACAACGATGGGGTTTGTGGTGGGCATTATTTTGGTCTATCAGATTCTCTACACCGACGTGGCCGACCACTGGTCGGAGTACGCCACCCTAAAGGCGATCGGCTACAACAACGCCTACCTGTTTGGCGTCGTAATTCAGGAAGCGATCATCTTGTCGGTGCTGGGGTTTGCGCCGGGCTTGCTAATCAGCGCGCTGTTCTACAACTTTGGCGCGGCTGTTACCGGTCTCCTGTTCCAGCTGACCCCGGAGCGAGTCGCTAATATTTACATTATGACATTTGTTATGTGCCTGATCTCCGGTGCCGTTGCGGTCCGCAAGGTGCAGCACACTGACCCAGCTGAGGTATTTGGGCTATGACTGCGCTATCGACTACATCTCCCCTTCCTGCTGCTGCCGAAGCGACCATTCAGGTGCGCCAGCTAGACTACTTCTTTGGCGGAGGCGATCTGCGCAAGCAGGTGCTGTTTGACATCAGTCTCGATCTATACCCTGGTCAGATTGTGATTATGACCGGCCCCTCGGGCTCGGGTAAAACCACTCTGCTAACCCTGATTGGGGCGCTGCGGTCCGCAACCAGCGGCAGCTTACGGGTGCTAGGGCAAGAGCTAGTGGGGTTGGGCGACCGTCAGCTGGTTGAGCTGCGCCGCAACATTGGCTTTATCTTTCAGGCCCACAACCTGTTTGAGTCGCTGACGGCGGCTCAAAATGTAGAAATGGCGGTAGAGCTGACCGGCAACTTTCGCGGCAAGCGGCGGGAGGCGGTCAACATTCTGGGGCAGATTGGCCTGGCCGAGCGGGCCGACTACAAGCCGGGAGCGCTGAGCGGTGGCCAGAAGCAGCGGGTAGCGATCGCCCGCGCCCTGGTCAACCAGCCTCAGCTAATTCTGGCTGACGAGCCCACCGCCGCCCTCGACAAACAGTCAGGCCGTGACGTGGTTACTCTCATGCAGCACCTGGCGGAAGAAAAGGGCTGCACGATTCTCATGGTCACCCACGACAACCGCATTCTCGACGTCGCCGACCGCATTATCAACCTGGTTGACGGACGGCTGGAGTCAGACGAGAACCCCCAGCAGTTCGCAGACTCCCATGCTCCAACCGCTCTCGACCAAAAAATGTTCATCCTGTAGGACAACCCTCAAACCTGTATGGCCATTTCCTTTGTCAGCACCGTACAAGCGCTTACCTACACCAAAGTTGCCGACTACCTACAGACCGCCGCTCTATTTGAAGACGGCCTGCGCGCTTACCCTGACGAGCCCCGCTTTGACGTGCTGTACGGCTCTACCCTAGTCGAAATTGAGGTGCTGCCCTGGGAGGTACACCCCTGGCAAAAGGCTGATTTAGCCACGGTGCGTGCTACCAGCTGCGTTACCATTGGCAGCCCCGTCGATCGGGATCTGATGCACTTTCTCCTCAGCGAAAACCAGCGCATGCGGTTCGGCGCGTTTCACCTTGATGCCGCCGACCAGGTGCTGTTTGCCGAGAGCGTTTTGGGCGGCGAAAATATGGACCTAATGGAGCTACAGACCTGCATTCTCTCAGTAGTCACCATCGCCGATACTTACGACGACATCATTGCCGAGCGATTTGGCGGCCAGCGGGCGATCGATCGGCTGGGCTACTCTAGCCCCTGCAAAACCTGCTGAGTTGTCAGCAGTGCGCTCAGACCCACAAACCCATTACAGCGGCCTCGTTGGGTAGCCATGCCCAAGGCGATCGCAGAGGCCTGGGCCGGGTTGCGTACAAAGCGAGGCGAAGCGTTGACGTAGACAACAGCGCTAGTGGCTAGATGGGTAAACCGGCTGCCTTCGGCGTAGGCATCGGTGGCAATGGCGTTGGCGTGACCGCTGCTGTAGCGGTTGATGAAGGCCGCTGCGGCCTGGATATTTTCGACAGAGCGCAGGGCCACGGTTTTGCTGAGAAAAGAGCGGCTCCAGTCGGCGGTGGCGGCTGGTTTGACATCGGGCAAGTCGCTGAGTAAAGCTTCGTCAGCTAGCACATCAAAGTCTTGATCCCACAGGGCGTGACAAAGCTGCGCCAGGGCTGAGGGGCTACAGCCCCGGTGTACTAAAACCTTTTCGATGGCGTTGACGGTGTCAGGCTCGCCCCGGTGACTGTCTAAAATCATGTGGGTTACAGTGCTGAGCTGGCCGGTAGATGACCAATAGAGGTAGCAGTTGCCCATGGCCGTAGGCAGTACCGGCACCCCTGCCTGCCGCACTACCTGCTGCACCAGCCCCGGGCGGCCGTAGGGAATCACTAAATCAATACCAGGGTCTTGCAGCAGCCAGGAGCGGCCTACATCGCCCTGTTCTTCAGTGAGGGAGAAAATGCAGTGCTGGGATAGGCCTACCTGGTCGAGAGCCCGATGCAGCGCCTGTAGAATAGCTTGGTTAGTCTGACTGGCCTCGTTACTGCCCTTGAGAATCAGGCCGTTGCCGGTGCGCAGGGTTAGACCTGCCGCGATCGCCGCTAGTTCTGGAAACGCCTCGTAGACTAAAGCCACGACTCCCAGCGGTACGACCTGGCTATAGCCTAGGACGGCCTTACTCAAGCGACTAGGGGCCGGGTTTAGCAGCCCGCGCGGGTCGCCTAGATGGGCTAGCCGCCGCAGAATTTTAGTCGTGGTTTGCAGCCGCTCTGGGGTAAGTTTGAGCCAGTCTAACACTCGCTCTGGCACCGCCATGTCAAGGCTGGCTTCGAGATCGAGGGTGTTTGCCTCAAGAATGTCGTCTAGGCTGGTCTCAACGGCGGCGGCAACGGCCTCTAGCAGCTGGCTTTGGGCTTCTGCTCCGGCAGACACTAGGTCGTGACTGGCCTGGCGCACCTGTTCGACTGCGGCGCTAAAATCTGCCTGGGTGGCTAGCTCTACCATAGTGTCAACGTCGCGAGGCCAGCCAGAACATGCCTACCACCGCCAGCGAAACCGCCATGGTAGTCAGCAGTCGAGCGATCGACCGGGCTCCATCGGGGGTTTGCAGGGTGGCCAGCAGCAAGAAAAACACCATCACCCCAAAGGCGGTCAGCACCACTAGAGGCAGGTAGCTGACGCTGAGAGACGAGCGATCGAGCCGCCACTGCTGACCCGTCCAGCGCCACATGCGCTTGTAGGGATAGTGAGTAGAAAGCTGCTCAATCACGTAACCGTCGTCCTGCACAACAAAAATTTGCTGGCAGCGATCGCAGCCAAAGGCCTCAGTCAGAGTAATGGGCTTAATGCACCCGTTACGGCGACAAGGGCAGGGATAATCAGCGTTTTGGTCGATCTTCTGGCTTTTGTAGGTACGCACAGCACTGCCAGTGGGGGAAATGGGCTGCTAGTAGCCCCATCATTCTGACACATTAACTAAAACCTCCTCTGAAAAACAACTGCCTCGGGCAACTAGATTGAGCCAGCGGCCTAGGTCGGCAAACTTTAGCGTCACCTAGCGCCAGATGTATCAAAGCGCGCTTGCAATTTTAGGAATAACCGTGGTAGGTAAAGGGCTACTTAACCGCACGGCTGCTTGCCTATCAGCTCCAGATGGGAAGTACGCCCTGGTTCCCTTAGCCCCTTGTGGACAGGACATTGCTATGGTTGCCGATCGCCTGGAGACGGCTGTTAAAAACTTTCAGCACGTCAATCAGATGGTGGAGCGCTACACTCGCCTGTGCCGCGCCTACGTCAGCCTAGCTGAGCGGTTCAACCAGCTCGATGTGGACCACATGACCCTCAAAGGGCAAGTCGTGTCCCTGCTCAAGACGCTGAAGACCCGCCAGGCCCAGCTCAATGATGTTGAGAGCGAGAAGGCCCAGCTTGCAGCCGACCTCAAACAGAGTCATGTGCAGCTGCAGGCTGCCGTCGAACAGCAGGGGGCGCATCAGCAAGAGCTTCAGCAGCTGACTCAGGTCTACGAAGATCGGCTGCAAACCCTCTCTAGCCGCGTAGCCGAATTGCAGCCCCTAGAGCAGATGCTCAACGGCGAGCCCCACGACGAACTCAGCATTGCCGAAGAGCAAATGGAGCTTATAGAAGCCACCCTTTTAGAAATTGAGCAAGACAGCACCCCTGATCTATCGATAGAAGAAAAAGCCCTGCTGGCGGCCTATAGAGCTAACCCAGACGCCTTTTTGGCCGCTGCTGGCCCAGAGCCTGTCGGTTCTGCGGGTACTAATGCCGCAGGCTTTGATATGAAGGTCGAAGACCCAGTGGTTTCCTTCCGTCAGTAGCGCAATGAGCTATTGCTAGAAGAACTACAGCTATAGCGCTGCCAGTGGCGCTCTTTTCTTAAGACACGAGTTTGCTCACCAGCCAGTTAGCCAAGCCACCGCTGTAGGGGGCACAGACACGGTGAATTCTCTCGGCGGAAAAGCGCTGCTGGTGGAAGCAGAGAATGTTGCCGTAGACCCCTTTGGGGTAGAAAGGCGACTCCTGAGCTAAATCAAGGGACTGTAGGCTAAACACCTTGGCCTGAGTGCCCGCTGCGTAGTCGACCATAACGCTAAAGTCGTAGCCCTGCTGCTGCAGGTTTTTTAGACAAGACATAGTGCCTTCAAAAAATTTGGGCGACCAGCCTTTGTCGCCCTGGGCACGACTGCCGCCGCCGCCGTACTCAAACATCACCACCCGAGGCAGCTGCTCGGCAGGCAGCTCGGCAAATTGCTGAATCACCACCGGCTCCCAGCCTTCAATATCGAGCTTGAAGGCGGTGATCTGGGTAGCTTGCACCTGGCTGAGCAGAGTTGCTAGATCCAGCGTTGACACTGCACAGGTATTCGCTGAAGCCCCAAACCAGTCGGCGGCCAGAGAGCTGAAGTTGCTGTTGGCTAAGTTGGCGAACTGACCCATGTGCAGGTCTTGAGTGCCTACACGGTCTGACAAGCATTGCTCAATAAGCTGAATTGAAGACTGCTGACAAAGCGATCGCAGTTTTTCGGTCGGAGACGGTTCTACCGCAACGGTGCTAAAGCCTAGGCGAGCAAACAGCTCACAGTAAAAGGCAAAGGTGCCCACTCCCACATCAATACAGAGTCCTCGGCGATCGGGATCGAGGTCGGGCAAAAGGTGCTCCAGCAGGGCCTGACAACAAGCTTCAACACGCATTAGATCGGCTCTAACTATAAATATGCTTTAAGCCTAGGGCATTTAGGCCAGATAGAAAGTTGAGATGCGCATCGGTTGAGTCGAGCCATTATGTCTAGGCTAAGCCAGTCGGGTATGGGCACACCTGACGTCAACCGGCAAGTATTGTCTGGTTTCGACCTTCGACCTTGGCCTTGAGCAGAGCCGCATTAGCGGCCCGCAGCACTTCATCAGCCGTGGCACCATGCCTGGGATAGGCCGCAACTCCTAACGATAGGATGATCGTCATGCTGCCGGGTGCAGGGCGCTGCATCATACCAGTGCGAATATTTTCGGCTTTTTGGTAGGCTGACTCTTCAGAGGCCCCCGGCATAATTAAGACAAGTTCCTCTCCACCGTAGCGACAGGCGACATCTTCCCCGGCTCGGGTTAGCTCGGCGAGAAAGCTGCCCAGCACGCGCAGCACCTGGTCGCCGGTTTCGTGCCCGTACTCGCTGTTGAACTTTTTGAAGTGGTCGACATCGATGAAGATAACCCCAACGCTATAGAGTGAACTACCGGCCGGAAGATCGTGTTTTTTTTTGCTGGGCGCTAGCGATCGCGCGGCTCATCACTTCATCTAGAAACCTGCGGTTGTAAATGCCCGTATTGGCACCGCTTCTCTTTGCTCTAGTCGCTGGTTCAACAACGCCTAGAACTCATCTAAACTTTGTTGTTGCTCCTGGTTGTCGCTGGTCAGTTGTTTCAGCCGCTTAATTCCTGTTTGAGTCGCTTCAATGTTTAATCCGTACTGACGGAGCGCTGGCGGAGCGGCATTGACGAGATATTCCTGCAGATTTGATTGAGCATTCAGCAGGCTAAATTCAATTTATTGGATCGTGTAGATGACGTCAAAAGTGTGGTTTACCCAGTATCGAGCGCGGCGAACGTTGATCTGGGCAAAGACTGACTGTCCAGAGCATATTTGGTAGGGCAAGCTATTTAGCCTAGACCTGTTAATTAGAAAGTCATCGGCGCAATTGGTTCGATGTCGGGGTTGTGGCCGCCTACCTGACTGGTGCGCAGCACCCAGGCCGACGCGCCGTACTTGAGAAACTTGTGCACTACTACATCGCTGGCTTTGCGGGGAAATACCGTGCGCCAGCTGCCCAGGCCCATAACTAGGTTGCGCAGGGGTTCATCTTCGATGGAGCTGCCGAGGTTAAACTCGTTCTTTTCCCAATCGGGGCGCAGCCCTCCCAGGGGCTGGAGGGTGTCTTTGAGGTCTTTGCCAAAGGTAGCGAGCTGGCGCAGAGAAGCGGCCCGGCTAGGCTGCTTATCGAGCAGGGCGTCGGCGTGGCGGTAGAGGCTGAGGTTGGTGCTTTGCAGACTGGCAAACAGCGCCTGGTTGGAGTCCTGAGAGCAGTTGTTGGACGGTCCTACAAAGGTGCCGCCGGTGCCGTCGCCAATGCGGTAGCGAGCGGTCATGGCCTGGAGGTGGGCCTCCATGCGGGCCAGCGGCGATCGCCGTTCGTCGTCAAAGTCGTAGTAGCGGCTGAAGGCATCGAGCTTAACCAAGATATCGCAGGTGGGGCGAGTGCCTAGCCAGCCTCGCTGGCGATCGCCCTGGTACCTCGACCAGTGAATTGTGCCCGCGATCAGCCCGTCGATGTTGTGGGCGTAGACCTGGTAGTAGCGGATCTCGAAGCGTCGTTCGTCAGCCAGGGGATCGTGTACCACTTCGGCCCGCCCGTAGGCAAAGTGGCCAAAGAAAATGGGGCTAAAGGCGGCAGGCTCTTTGTGGTTGCCGCCGATGCCGCCGTAGGTGTGCAGAATAAGGGCGCGATCGCCCACCTGCCACTGGTCAATCGCTGCGGCGATCGCCTCGGGGCGGCCATCATCCCCAGCAGCACACAGCACCGAGCCGATTTTGCCCTTCTGAGCTACCACATCAGCCCATGACTCTTGGCGAATGTAGCGATAGGCTGCCTTTGCACCGCCAAATACCACCCGCTGGGGCTGCAAACGAAACAGGGCGCGGGGCCCAAGAGCCTGCACTACAAACCGGCCTTTGGCGTTCTGGGCCCCGTAGATGTACCAGCCCGACTCGTTGTAGAGCGATTTTTCAATATCTTGAGTCGTCGATGGGTCGCTGCCGTAGGCCTCCATGGTCGCCACCGGAGGCAGGCTGAGGACTTCTTCAGCGCCATCAAAAGCTCGGCTAGCGCGGTTGAAGTGCCGCACCCGCCACTGGTCAGTACCGGCAGGATCTATAAACTGCACCAGGCCGTAGTAGCGCCCGGTCACCTCCATCGGCTGAGTACTGATCGAGAGCGTTATACCATTCTGGGTAGTTGTCACCTGGGGATTTTCGACTGCCACAATCATGTCGTCTGTAGGCAGCGACCCCGCCAAAGACTCAAGCGGATCAACCCGCAGCCAGTGGTTTAGCCGCACCGGGTTAACCACACCGCTGCGGCTGGCGTACTCGGCATCGGCGCTGAAGTGCACGTCGTGGGTAACCGCCCGCACCAGCTTTTGGGTCAGCGGAGCGTTTGACCAGCCCAGCTTTACCACCTGACCAACCAGCCTGACGTGCTCCTCTGGAGCCTGGTGAACCTCGTAAAAGACGCCGCCGAATCGCTCGGCCTTAGAGGGCAAAATGAGCCGCCCAATCCAGTCGCTAATGGGTACGTATAGATTGGGATCGGGCCGCCGATCGAGCGGATAGCTCTGGTACTGCACCAGAGCGTTGGCCTGAAAGATGTCGTAGTTGCTCGACTGGCGATCGCGCTCTAGACCTGTTTCCAGAATGTCGCCGCGCAAAATGGCGTGGATAGTGTCGATGGTCTGCGTCAGCGAGCTGCGACCATCGGACAGCATCAGCTTGGGGTCAAGAATACCCCCCGGCACCTGGTGTCCCACCGGCCCTAGCGAAATAAAGGATGTCACCCCCCGCCGCTTCGCCCGGTTCCAGTAGGACAGCGGGAACAGCTTCCAGCGACCCGGAAAAATCACCGGCCCCAGCTTTTCCACCACATCCTTCTCGCCCGACAGGTGGTAGAGATGCTCTAGCTTCAGCACATTGATGTTGGCGCTGATCACCCCGCCTAAAGAAATCACGTCGATGGGGGCACCAATAGCCCGCTTTAGGTAAGGAGCACTAGAGCACGACATCTGACCGCCGCCGCTGTAGCCGATTAGGGTAACGGGGGTGCCACTGCCCACCCGGTAGCCATTCTTAACCAGGCCGTTGAACACCACCTGAGCAATGCCCTGGTTATACAGCGGCCCATAACGTCTGTCAGCAGAGACTCCTACAATCAGCACGTTGCGGACGTTGACAAGCAGCCCCAGCACGCTCATAGGGTTGGCAAACCGCAGCTTGTCGGCATAGCGCCACAAAAACGACAGGGGGCGGTCTTCATC
>JBARUP010000004.1:0-2321 GCA_049645805.1 Nodosilinea sp. | reverse complement strand
GTGTTTGTAGCCCAACTTAATTTTGAACACGTCGCCCGTCTTCAGCCCCATCTCTTGGGTATAGGCTGCGCCAATCACAATCTGGCCATTCTTGTGCACCGTTAGGGTGTAGGACGCTTCTCGGCCCCGCCCATCTGAACTCTTCTGGGGTTCGAGCTGAATGCCTTTGGCGGACAACAGGGCATCGTAAAACTCAGATAGGTTCACACGGGTCTGACCATCTTTGCTGACGGTGTAATACCCGCATTCCTTAGCGAGTTCCCGTTTGCTCCGGCCATCATTCTCTTTGACCTTGGCTAGAAGATCTTTGCCAACCAACACGTCTTTCTCTTTTACTGCCATAACTTAGAACGCCCAAAAAATATAGGTCAAAATCCTAAACAATCCACAGGAAATGATTCCAGAGGCTTTTAAAATTTCTTTCCTACTTTATCTAATAACTTGAATAAAAAGACAGAGGCTTTCATCCCCTATGGCTCAGATGGCGCGTTGCTCTAATCATCCTCGACTATCCCCAGCCAAATTTCGATTCGCTCCAGTCGGCGATCTACCGTTCCGCCACTGGCGCGGACTTCGCTAAGGGCGGCCTGAAACCCGCTGCCTCGGAAGATGAGGTACTGAAGCACTCCCATCACCGCTGTTCCCATCAACAACCACACCACCGCCGCTCTCCATTGCGCGAGTTCAGTCCAGATCGACGTTCCGCTTCCGCGTCTTTGGCAGGCGCTGCGCTGAATCAACCGACGCAGCGCCTGCAATTCCGCCTTGACTTCGGTTGTGATCTGCGGATCGGTCACCGGGTGCACCTGGCTCCCGAGTTTTTCCATCTCCACAATCAAGCTGGGCAGCGATGCGGCTAAGGTCGTCAGTGGCCCTTCTGCCCGCTTCAACATCACCTCTGATGACACCAAGTATTGACCAAACCGTACCAAGTGTTCTCCGAGTGTCCTGTAGCCGCTGCTCACTTCCGCTGTCTCCTGGGTGCGCACCTCCAGCAGCCGCGATAGGCTCTGTGTGATCTCCTGCCATTGGTCTAAACTCACACGAATGTGGGCAACGTCCTGATAGTGAACTCGCTCTAGGGCTTCCATCCGCAGTAGCAGTTCATGCAGAACGGTTTCAATACTGGCAATATCCTCAACGCTTGGCTGCCCCATTTACGCCGCCTCAACCACAGGGGTCGGTAGACCAAGCAATGGCCCGGCGGACTCGATCTGAGCCCGACCACGCCGAACAAACGACCGCGCCAACAGCTTGTCACCTAAGGGCAGGCTGTCAAGGGCCGTGAAGGGGGTGTAGCTGGCTTGGATGGCCTTGAAGGTGGTATCGGCTAGGCGTGGTAGCTCAATCTCGACCCCGCCATACTTCTTGACGCGCTTTCGTTCTTTCGACTCGTCCCATAACGAAAATGAGTCTTTCAGTCCGTCACTGGCAAAATACTGGTTCTTAACCACCACCCAGCGAACCGTGTCGCCGCAGAAGTCTAGCATTCGGCTAATCGACTCGATCGGCGCGTAGCTGGCGCTGATCACGCTGATGAATGTCACGCCATACCCCATCTCCCCACAGGCTGGAATGAGGTCAAACACATCAATTTGCTCCCGTAACTTAGTGCTTGAGGCGGCGGGCATGTCCAAAATCACCACGTCAGCGGGACAGCGATGGGCTAAGGCTGGCAGACGACTGGCCACGGATGGATCCACCTCCCCTGACAGCAGCGTTACCAGTTTTTTGCCGCCATCTAGCGAGAGGCAATCCACCGTCGGCACTGCAAAGCGTTCTGGATCGGCGTGGAACGATGAAAACTCTGGGTTCTCCTGGTCGGAGTCGATACCCACTACTTTTGCCTCAGCTTGATCTAAGGTCGCATAAAGCAACCGGGCAAACAGGGTTTTACCCGTTCCACCTTTCGCTCCATTGATAATATTGACTGTTCTATTTGACATGGGACAATCTCTCTCAACAGCAAGTTATCGCTCTACAAGTGAACAGGCGGTATGAAGCCGGGTCGCCGGGGCACCTGAAATCCTCCCTCTTCAGCAGCTTTTTTTCTGCTTTTACGGGGAGCAGTAACGGTGTCGTTTGGAACGTCAGCAGTTGTCTCTGGCTTCATCGCTTCAGCTTCAACTACATCAATAGATTCAACTACAGGCCGTGGCTTGGCTACACTTGGCTTTCTCTTGCTCCTCTTCCTTTTCTTACCACTAGAGGCAGCCTTGATTGCGTAGTAGTAACGTTCCAGGGTAGATGGACTAATAGAAATCTTTTGACCTGTGACAGCCTCAAACGAATTTACTACTTGAGTGGTAACAACCTTCCAG
>JBARUP010000003.1:0-3977 GCA_049645805.1 Nodosilinea sp. | reverse complement strand
CTCTGGTTAGCCGATTCGAGCTTTTTATACTAAATTCCCATGGCCATCACCCTGAGCCAGCCCGATACTCCCATCTTGACTGAGGCTATGACCTGGCGAGAGTTCAAAGCGGCGGAGCAGCTGCTTGACCGCCCCGGCCTGCGGCTGTCGTACTTAGACGGCGTTTTAGAGATTCGGCGGATGCCTGGAGAAGAACACGAAACAATCAAAGAACGAATTGGCACGCTGCTAGACCTCTATCTGCTTCAGCTTGGCGTTGACTACACCCCCACAGGCTCCATGACGCTGGAGAGCGAGTCGGGGTTGGTCAAGCGCGAAGCCGACAAATCTTACAAGCTGGGCACAAACCGCCCTCAGCCTGACCTGTTAATTGAGGTTGTTGTCACCAGCGGTGGCATCGACAAGCTGGAGCCCTACGGTCTGACCCCATTCCACTGGGTGGTGCTGTCTTTGGGAGCAGGATGGTCAGGCCACCTCGCAAATGGGGGAAACCCTGAAGCCGTTGGGCGGCATCTCTGAGGCAGGCAACGGCGGCGATCGCCAATGCCCAGGTCGCCTTGACCTTGTTGCTGGCGCCGTCTCACACGACAGTTATACCGTTGTCATAGCATTGTCACAGATAAGCTGTAAAGTCAGTCTAGACTCAGCTTAATTCTATGGCGGTCCGTTTATGCCTATCAAACGAGACAAGCTGGGGCTAGACCGAACCATTTTCTTTAGCGACGCAGTATTTTCCATTGCTATCACGTTGCTGTCGCTGGATTTGCATCTGCCAGCTAGTAACAGTCCCAATACCGTTAGTCCAGGCCTGGCCAAAATAAGCTGGATCGCAATCGGGCTGATTCTTTTACCGTGAAGGCAGCCTAAATAGCCCTTTGGTTCAGCGATGAGTCTCTTGACATTCCAAAGACGAACTATGCAATCCCTTCTAAATCAGTTGGCAACGGTTTGGAAACACCAGGTCAATCCACGGCTAATGTCATTTATTGCCACCGTAGGCCTGTTCTGGCTGGGCGTTTGTGGACTAGTGCTGCTCGGGCTCAGCCAGCTATCTGATGAGGTGCTGGAGCAAGAAGCCTTTGTCTTTGATGAGCACATTCTGCTGTGGATTCACCAGTTTGCCAATCCGGCACTAGATCGGGCTATGCTCGCGATCACCCAGCTGGGAAACCCCAGCACCGTGGTGCCGCTGGCCTGCATTGGGGTGAGCTGGTTTTGTTTTCGGCGGCGCTGGCAGATGGCGATGTTTTTCTTCATCACCTGTCTGGGTGGGGCTGTGCTCAGCACGGGTTTAAAGCTCGCCTTTAGCAAGGTTCGTCCGGCCCTTTGGCCCCAGCTGATTACCGAGACTACCTACAGTTTTCCCAGTGGCCATGCCCTAGGATCGATGGTGCTCTATGGTCTAATTGCGTATCTACTGGCCAACCGCTATGCCAACCTCAGGGGGCTGATTTATGGAGTGGCGGTGGTTTTGATTGCAGCCATTGGCCTGAGTCGGCTCTATCTAGGGGTTCACTGGCCGACGGATGTGCTGGCAGGTTACAGCACTGGCTTCCTCTGGCTCAGCGTTTGCATCATGCTGCTGCGGCTGAAAACTCGCCATTCAGCCGACCAGCGGCATCATAAAGCGTAGGCACCCTCGCTAGCACGGCTAGGGTTGGTCTACTGACGGGAGAAAATCCGCCTGAACGCCGTGGCGATCGCGCTCTAGATCTCTCCGCCACGCCGCTGTCGTCCTTACTCTTCAGAGGTTCATTGCTGACAGTACGCCTTTGACCGTAGCGGAGTAGTTATAGAGGCCGTGGTGGCTTATTATTGAGATCTATTCTCAATATAAACCTTGTAATCCTATGGCCAACATGCGTTACCTAGTCGATCTCAAGCCGGGTCAGTCTGCCACTATTACGGCTCTGCACTTTGAGACTGCGCTGCAACACCGCTTTGGGGCTCTGGGACTACGCTGCGGGCAAGACATTCATATGCTGCGGCAGGGGCTAATGAAAGGCCCTCTGCATGGCCGTACTTCTGCTTAATATGGTGGATGAGGCTAAGCGGTTTGGGGTAAACGTGAAGGCCGACGTGCTCTCCCAGCGATTGGGGATGGCGGTACAGCCGCTCAGCGCCAAATATGGCACCGGATATCAGGGGGCAATCGCCACCATTACCACTCTGCTCCAGCAGCCCCATTCCGTAGTGCAGGCGGCGGGGCTAGACGAGCAGCTCATGACGAACCCACCCCTGACGAGCGACTTGGCGGCGGTTTTGGCGGGTGCGGTTCAGATGCCCCTAAAGCTGTCGGACCAGTGGACCCGTCGGCTCGATCGCATTTTGCTGCACCCGCTGCTGGGGCTGCCGATCTTTTTCGGGGCGATGTACCTGGTTTTTCAGGCCATCTATGCTCTAGGCACCCCCCTACAGGAATGGCTGGGAGTAAGCCTGGCCTGGTTTAGAACCTTTGCCCTGGAACCGTTTATCGCGCCGCTGCCTGCCTTGCTCCAGGGATTTTTGCTCGACGGACTGTACCAGGGCATTGGCACCGTAGCCGCCTTTCTGCCGGTCATTTTTCTCTTTTTCCTGTTTATGGCGGTCGTTGAAGACAGCGGCTACCTGTCGCGCTCAGCGTTTTTGATGGATGCTCTGATGGAGCGGCTGGGGCTAGACGGGCGCTCTTTTGTGATGGCGCTGATGGGGTTTGGCTGCAACGTTCCGGCGATTTTGGGCACGCGGGTGATGCGATCGCCGGGCCTGCGAATGCTGTCGATGCTGATTATTCCGTTTTCTCTGTGCTCAGCCCGGCTCAACGTCTTCATGTTTATGTCTACGGCTCTCTTTACCCCTAGCCAGGCACCCAGGGTTATCTTTAGCCTGTATTTGCTGAGCTTCGGCGCAGCAGTGCTGACGGCAGCGCTGTTTAAGAGCAAATTTCCCAGCCAAGAACCCTTAGTCTTAGAGCTGCCGCCCTACCGGTTTCCGACCCTAGGGCAAATGCTGATCCGCGCCTGGTGCGAGGTAAAGCACTTCTGGTTCTGGTCGCGGCGCTTTATTATCTTTGGAGTGATTGCGATTTGGCTGCTGAACAATCTGCCTACGAACGTTCCCCCTGCTAGCGCCCAAACCCTGTCTGGAATGCTGGGGCAGGCGCTTCAGCCAGTGTTTGCGCCGTTGGGCATCGATCCGCAGCTAACGGTGGCGCTGTTCTTTGGCTTTATTGCTAAAGAAATTGTATTAGGAGGACTAGCGGTGATCTACGGTACCGCTGAGGGTGGCAATCTAGCAGTCGTCCTGGCGCAGCAGATCGACTGGGTGCAAGCCTACAGCTTTATGTTGTTCACGCTGCTGTACGTGCCCTGCTTATCGACCGTTGCGGTACTGAAAAGCGAGTCAAAGAGCGCTAACTTTGTGATGCTTTCGGTCGGATGGTCCCTGGGTCTGGCCTGGCTCACAAGCTTTGTGTTCTATCAAGGGGCGCGTCTAATCGGCTTTTAAGGAGTAGCATTCTCGATGCCTCACCCCTTTGCTCCGATGCTTAACATTACCTTTTGGTTAGCGGCGTTCGCGTCTAGGTGTCGGCATCGGTTGCCCTTTGATTACCTGAGCCTGAAGGCAGACTCAGGACTCTATCGGAGTTGCCTCGTTCCACACGGGTGGAGATATGGTTGCCTTAGGACTCCTCTTTACTCCAAATGCGGAGTGTTTTTAGTTAGCGTTTGATTCTCTGGCAGTATGGTTTTATCACTATTCACCAACTGGATCGACGGTTTAATGGGTTAGAACGTGAACGACTTCGATCTACTGACGGGTAAACCTCTGCGTCTGCGGCCCGGTGTGCAGCTCCAGGTCTGTCATCAGGCCGGGGCTCAGCCTGCGATCGCGTTTCTCCAAGGCGGCCTCGGCAATCGGTATAACCTCAGGTCACAGTACGAGTTTGCGGTGCAGCAGGGGTGGGAGGCGATCGCCTACGACCTAGCTGGGCACGG
>JBARUP010000002.1:0-4549 GCA_049645805.1 Nodosilinea sp. | reverse complement strand
GTATTAAGCTAACAGTCGAATCTTTGCGCTTTTATGGAGAAAAATATAAGCATTGGAGTATAAGTTATTCGGGCGGTAAAGATTCTTCAGCCACCGTTACATTAGTTGCCGATTTGATCGAGAAGGGGCTGGTGCCTCAGCCCGAGAGCGTTACGGTTCTCTACGCCGACACCCGCCAGGAGCTGCCGCCCCTGCACAATGCGGCGATGGCGCTATTGGACACGCTGAAAGAACGGGGTTTTGATACCCGCGTGGTGTTGCCCAAGCTCGACCACCGCTACTTTGTCTATATTCTGGGGCGCGGCGTGCCCCCACCGTCGAACACCTTTCGCTGGTGTACGCCCAAGCTCAAGGTGATGAGTATGGAGCGGGAGCTAGAGGCACTGCGCCAGGAGCGGGGCGAAAAGTTTTTGATGCTGACGGGGGTGCGGGTGGGCGAATCTGCGGCGCGCGATCAGCGGATTGCTATGAGCTGTAGCCGCGACGGTGGCGAGTGCGGCCAGGGTTGGTTTCAGCAGACCACCTCCACCGCTGTGGCCGATACGCTGGCCCCGCTGCTGCACTGGCGAGTCTGCCACGTGTGGGACTGGCTGGTGCAGGCCGATGTAGAGCTGGGCTACCCCACTTTTGATATTGCTGAGGTCTACGGCCACGACCCCCAGGATGACCTGGGCGAAACCGAGCCGATGAATGCTCGCACCGGCTGCATTGGCTGTCCTCTGGTGCAGGAAGATGCGGCTCTGGAGCGAGTGTTGGCCAACCCCAAATGGACTTACCTGGCTCCGCTGCGGCAGCTGCGCCCGCTGTATTGGGAGGTGAAAAAGCCTCAGTACCGCCTACGGAAGCATGGGGAAGTGCGTAAGGATGGCTCTCTGGCGAAAAAGCAGGGTCGTCTGGGGCCGCTGACCCTAGAAACGCGAGAGTGGATGCTGGGAGAAATTCTGCAGATCGAGGCGGAGGTTAATGCTGGGGCGGCCCAGGTGGGGCAGCCGGATATTTGCCTGATTAACGCTGAGGAGTTGGCCCGCATTCGGGAGCTGATTGCTGCTGAGACCTGGCCCGAAAAGTGGGACGGCACCGAGCACCGAGGCGATGAATGGCTGCCAGATATTTTGGCCGATGGTAGCGTACAGCCACTGCTTTTCAGTCCTTAGACAACGCCAATTGGCAAAAGACTTCAATCGATTTCAAACTGGGATCGCCCGCCAGATAGCCGATGCCCCGGTGCAGGTGCAGGCGCAGCTGGGTGGTGAGGGTTTCTGCGTCTGTCTCTAGCCCGTCTTTATAGCAGCGCTGCTTTAAGGCGATGAGCAGCTGATTGGCGACGGGGCCGCCAAACACCTGCCAGGTCATCTCCAGGTTGCTGTCGGTGGGGATAGGCACAGGCGACGGTATAGACGGTTCTGCCAGCGATCGGCACAGCGCCCAGCGACAGAGGACGTTCCAGGTGGGGATTTTGGTCACCCGCTTGAGCTTGATTAGTTGGTCTTTAGCCGATTGGGAGAGTTTGATGCGGTCTATTGGCGGTTGCATAGGATGGATGGTAGTCCAAAAACAGTAGGGCTGGGAGCGAGTTGAGGATATTTATTTAAGGGAAAGGGCTTCGAGTTCGCGGATTAGCTCAGGTAAGTCTTCGATAATGGTTTGCCAAATGACATCGGTATCGATATCAGAGTAGGCGTGAGTCAAACGGTTCCGCATGCTGATGATTTGCGGCCAGGGAATTTGGGGAATCGTAGCCTGTCGTTCTTTGGTGGATTTTAGAAGCCGCTTCACCAACAATTTCAATGGCCTTGATGACAGCGAACAGCAGCATAGCATCGGCATCAAGGGAGATTCTGCTTCTACCTTCCGTAAAGGCTAGCGCTTGCTTGGAGAGATCTAGCATATGCCTCAATCGAATATCGTCACTGAGCGCTGTCATACTGGGCTACCGCAGTGCTTAGAATGGCGTCTCGAAAATATCGGCTCAGATCGTTGGCAGTCCTCAGGTCTGCTTTGCGGTGGATGATTTTGGAGAGTTCCAGCTCTATCCTGGCTAGACGAATGAGACCAGGAATATGATTAGGCTCAAATTCGACTAAGAAATCGACATCGCTCTGGGGGCCAAAATCGTCTCTCAGTACCGAACCGAACGCGGACAATTTTTGAATGTGGTGCCGCTGACAGAATTGACTAAGGGCTGCCTGGAAAAGTTCGATTTGCATGATTCAGCTACCAAAAATAACCCAATACCACCGCTGTCTGTCGCTGGTTTGGATCGTACTCCAAACGGTATTCACGAGAAATCGCCCCCGCCCCACGCAATCGCTCGACCTCCTCGATGCGGATCTCGGTATCTGTGGAGAGCAAAATGACCTGGTGGCTGGCCTGGGGAAAGTAGCGATCGACCAGGTGGTTGCGGTGCTCGGAGTCGAGCCTGCCCAGCGGAGTGTCGATCGCAACGGGGAGTTGCCGACCTGAGGCGTTGGCTAAGCCCCAGAGGAAGGAGATTGCCAACAGCTGCTTTTCACCGGCAGAGAGACGCTGAATGGGTAAGGGTGCGCCTTCGGTATCGTAGAGGTCGAGGCGAAAGGTGGCTGGGGCAATCATCACCTGGCTCACCAGGCTGGCTTTGTGCAGCAGCAGTTTGAAGTATTGAGTTACCTGGGTTTCCAAGGCTCCCAGCTTTTTTGTCGTCAGTTCTTCGCGAAAGGCCGCTAAGGTTGCCTGCACCCTAGGGGCGGTGTCTAGCAGAATGTTGGATTGGCTGTCGGCGATCGCCTCCCTGCCATAACTACTGAGCGTTTTCTGTAAGGTTTGCCGCTGCCGCTCTAGCTCGCCATAGCGACGACGGTGAATCTCTAAGGCCATCTGACATTCTTTCAGATCGGTTTGGGCCACTTTGCGGACCGACTTGAGGCTTTCGTAGTCTTCGGCAGAGGCGGCTTTAGCTAGTTTGCCCTCTAGGGCGTCAATATCGTCGTTGAGCTGTTGCAGCGTGCTGAGGTGGGTGTGGGTTAGCTGTTGCTCGCTGGCCAGCTGATGCTGAAGAATGTGGGTGAGCTGGGCCAGGCTATCGTCTGAGGCTTCCAGCCAGGTATCGCCTGCGGCGGTGGTGCTCAGGCTTTGGCTCTCTTGCTGCACAAACGCCTGAATTTGCTTGTGCTGGGTGGGTTTGAGCTTGAGCTGGCTGAGTAGGTCAAGCAGGCGCTGGTCGTGGTTGACTAGGGCTTCGCGGGCGATCGCAGCTTTTTGCTGGGCCTGCTCCCACTGCCCCTGGGCGGCCCCGGCAATGAGCAAGTCCTGCACCATGGCCAGGGGAAGCACCGAAGCCGCCAGATCGTGGAGCGCCTGGGTTTGAATTTTAATCTCAGTACGCCAGTCTTTAACCTGCTGTTGGAGGGGCTCGGCCTGTTCGGTAATGTGTCCGCCCCCGGCAAAAAAGCGGTCTTCGGCCTCTTGCAGGGCTGTCTCGGCGGCGTTGAGGTCGGCGTCGCGCTGTTCAAGGGTGGCGGTTTCGGCAGCTAAATCGCGATCGGTCTGGGTGAGCTGGTGCCGCAAAGTTTCCACCTGCTGCTGGGCGGCGGCATCCCCCAGTTCGGCCTGTTTGCGGCTGACTAAAACGGCTAGGTCGTTGGCGAGGCGATCGGCCAGTTCTAAGCCCAAAACGGCGCGAATGGCGCTGACGACGCTGGGGGGCGGGGTGTCTTGTTCAGCTAGGGCTTTGACCTGTTCGCCGTCGAACAAAAATAGGTTAGAAAGGCCCAGGGGTAGCCAGTCTTCGACCTGCTCATCCCAGTTTTGGGTGAGGTATTCGTTAGGCCAGCCGTCTAGCTCGACGGTGAGGGTATCTTTGCGGCCCCGCTGCCAGGTGCGCCGCACCCTTACGGTACCCAGCTTTTCGATACCGCTGATATAAATTACCCGCTCGAAGGTAAGTTCGACAGCGGCGCTGTCTTCGGGGGCGGCTTGGTTGTTGACACACTGGGCCAGAAAGCTGACATAGGCTAGACTACGGCGGCGATCGCTCTGGGCGCGCTGGCCGTACAGGGCTAAACGAATGGCCTCCATGAGGGTGGTTTTGCCGCCGCCGTTGAGCCCGCCGATGAGAATGATGGGGCGACCGTTCTGGGGGCGCAGGTTGAGGCTGTGGTGCCCGCGGTAAGGGCCAAAGTTTTCTAGGCTGAGTTCGAGGAAGATCATGCCTGACCTCCGGGCGATATCGCCAATCGCTGGGGGTTGGCGGTCAATCGCGCAGACTGCCCCGGAATGGAATTCCAGGGCTCATCGCAGAAGTCCTCTGAAGAGGACTGGAACAATCGTCCCCGAGCGGGGACATGGGCTTTCAGCCCGGCCATTTCAATGCCGGGATTCGGGGTATCGGCCATGGCCACCCCACCCATGGGGGAATTAGGTAATGCGACGCACCCCGCGAATCGGTGGGGGCGATCGGTCAATGGTGCCAATCGCTGGGGGTTGGCGCTCAATCGCGCAGACCGCCCCGGAATGGAATTCCAAGGCTCATCGCAAAAGTCCTCTGAAGAGGACTGGAACAATCGTCCCCGAG
>JBARUP010000001.1:0-4301 GCA_049645805.1 Nodosilinea sp. | reverse complement strand
ACCCAGAGCCAAATCGAGGCGCTTACGTAGCCCGCCAGAGTAGGTACCGGTCTTTTTGTCGGCCCACTCGCCCAGCTCTAGGAGATCAATCATCTGGTCGATCCGGCGGCTAGAAACCCGCTTGGGCATGTGATAAATATCGGCCTGGAGCTGCAGCAGCTCGCGCCCGGTCAATACCTTATCGAGGGCAACCTCCTGGGCGATGTAGCCCAGATACTGGCGCACCAGCCGGGGTTGGTCAACGACTGAGACCCCCATTACCTCTAGGGTGCCGCTGTCGGGGGTGGCCAAGGTGCAGAGGCAGCGAATAGTGGTGGTTTTACCAGCACCGTTTGGCCCCAGCAGGCCAAAAATCTCGCCCGGCTCAATAGTGAGCGATACGTCGCGTACCGCCGCTACCGCCCCGTAAGACTTCTTCAAATTTTGAATCGTTACCGCCGCAGTCATGGTGTAGAGCTAGCCCCAAACGTATTGGTTCCTACACTGCTTATTCTACAGAACTCTTTTGAGCCACGGGAGGCAGGATTTTGGAAGCTGCTTTACCCCGCAGCGGCTTGACGTAACAGGCTGTCACAGACTGCCTAGAAGGGCAGCATGCCGACTACTGCGCCAAGCTGGCTTGAGACGCTGGCCACCACCGCTCGCGTAACCGGCCAGCTGTCAACAACCATACCTGCTGACAACAGCATCATGTAGAAGATGGAATACTTGAACAATCCCTTAGCTAAGCCGCGATCGCTCGGTTCCTTCAGCAGTGCCCAAGCTCTCTGAATGAACACGGCTCCCAGCCCTAGGGCGATCGCTGCGTATACTACGCCAGTGGCCCCCAGCGGGTAGGTCATCATTATCGTTAGGGGCACCAGCACCAGGGTGTAGTACCAAATCTGCTGCGCCGTCGACTCGTCGCCCGCCACCACCGGCATCATCGGCACGTTAACTTTGGCGTAGTCGTCTTGGATCAGCATGGCCAGTCCCCAGAAGTGGGGCGGTGTCCAAATGAATACGATAAAGAAAAACAGCCATGCCGCCAGAGGGAGGTCGCCCGTAACGGCGGCCCAGCCCACCAAAGGGGGAATCGCTCCTGCTGCACCGCCGATGACAATATTTTGGGGGGATGAACGCTTTAGCCAGTAGGTGTACACCCCTACGTAGATGGCCAAGCCCACCATGGCCAGCACGGCGCTGAGCAAGTTGGCTACCCACACCTGAAGCCCGAAGGCTAGCACCGCCAGCACGCCCGCAAACACCAGCGCATCGCGAATCTGAATGCGTCCAGAGGGCAGGGGACGATGGCGGGTGCGCTCCATGTCGTAGTCGATGTCGCGATCGTAGACGCAGTTAATGGTTTGGGCTGAGGCCGCCGCCAGGGTGCCACTGAGCAGCGTCACCATCAGCAGCACCGGGTCCACCTGGCCCTGACTCGCCACGGACATTGCCGCCGCCGTTTCAATCAGCAGCAGGGGAATAATGCGAGGCTTGGTGAGCTGTATGTAGCTCTGCACAACGGCCTTAAACGACTCGTGGTGGCGGGTAGGAGGATTCCATGTGGTGGTCTGATTCATGCAAGAAAATCCTAAATGGTTCTAAAAACCGTAAAGCGTAACTATTTGGCGGCGATCGAGATGAGGCGATGAGAGCTTAAAACAACGTTGCTCTACGGCGCTAGTTTTTGGCGCTACTAGCTTCTGTACTAAGACTCAGAAACGCCAGCCAGCTCAGGAACCTCGGCACTGAGCTGGTCACCGAGCCGGTCATCAGCAGGAATGGGCTCCAGGCGATCGCGCCAGGCCAGTACCGTAAAGCACACCAGAGTGCCTACCAGCGCCGCCCCAAGGGTATGGTGAGCCACGGTTAAAGGCTCGATCTGGAGCCGTAGCCGAAAGGTGGCAATGCCCATCACTAGCTGAAATACTAGTAGCATGCTGGCCAGGCTGCCCAGCCGCCGCAGCGAGTAGGTTAGCGCTGGGGTACGCCACACTGTCCAGGTCAGCGCTAGCACCGCAGCCGTAGCCGGCAAAATCCCTAGCAGATGACTATTCATCACCTGGCACAGTTCTTTTAGCCCCAGGCACTGGTGAGCAGCCCAGCGCGACCCAACTAGCCCTCCTAGCAGACACTGAGCATAGACAATGACTGTGGCCCCTAGCCCCAGCCAGGGTAACCGCCCCACGGTGCCAGTACAGCGGTAGGGCAGCAGGCAGGTTGCGATCACTAGCATGGTGCTAAAGAACAGCAGCGCCGTGCCTAGGTGAGCCGTCACAATGTCAAATCGCAGTAGCTGAGTCACCGTTAGCCCGCCCAGCGCTCCCTGGGCACCGATAAGAACAAGGGCACCCAGCGCGGCCCAGGGCAACCAGCTAGGTATCTGTCGCCGATACCAGCCGCACAGGGCGACCAGCCACAGGGTGCTAAGACCAATCAGCGCGGCATCGAGCCGGTGAAACCACTCTAAAAATACCTGTAGATTCATCTGCTGCTGGGGCACCAGCTGACCATAGCAGAGGGGCCAGTCGGGGCAGGCTAGGCCCGCATTCATAACTCGCGTTGCGCTGCCCACCGCCATTAGAGCCAGGGTCGCGAAGGCGATTTTCCAGACCAGGCGACGAATGCGATCGACTGGGGTAACAGAGGCAGCGGGCCAGAGCGATTCACGAACTGTGGCCTGGAGCGAAGGGGAAGGAAAGTTTGCGGCCATGCCATCTCCAGCATTGAGCAGTGTGGTTTAGGGTTGAGCTGTGGAATCAGATAAGGTGGAACGACGGGTAGTTTTGCGAACACACGCGTAGGAAGCGGAATGGCCTAAGCCTTGAAGCATTAAGCCTATGACAAACCTGTCGAAGCAATCGCTCCACTTACCGACAACAAGCTACTTTGGGATATCCAGCGTCGATACCTTTGCTGACTGATACCTTTGCTGACTGATACCACTGTAGAGAGTCCAACCCTTTAGTTGGTAAAGCTTTAGGGTTTTCTTTGGGTTTCCATCGCGGTGGCGCGATGGTATACAGAAATCAGGTCCGTGCCGCAGCAAGACATACAACGTAACGTATCGTCACTGCCAGCGGAGGCTAGGGGCCATGCGATCGTGGCCAATCTGGTTCACAGCGGCCCGTAATGCCGTAGGCTGGCTAGCAGGTGTCCAGACCCATGCCCTTTTCTCCAGCCCGGCTGTACACTCTTTGCCGATCGCGATGAGCACGTTTGTTATGAGCGCCCCCCTTACCCTCAACCTGCCCCAGGGATCTCTTCAGTTCACCTTTTCTAGCGAGGCCGCCCAGACCCTAAAAGCCTCTCTTGCTGATCTAATGGGCTTGCTGAAGGCGGCAGCGGCCCAGGGAGGAGAACCCAGTCGGCGCTCCCCTCAGCCGCCCATGGAGTACCGCCACACTGGAGATGTCTTTCTAGAAGTCTTCTGTAACCCCAACATTTGGCCTAGCCCCTTTGCCGCCAAGGCGCTGGTGACGCTGCGCGACGACCGTATTCGGGTCACCACTGAAGCAGAGCTGTCTCAGATCTATGACGACATCAATGCGTACCTGGCCTAGTTGAGAGCAATCAGTTCCAACCGAGTTGCCCTAGCAGGCTTCTATCTTTGCTCGTCATGCGCGGGTCACCGTATGCTTTCTCTCTATCCCAGGTAGGATAGTAGCCTGAGATGCTGCCTTCCCCGAGAGGAAGGCGGTAGAATGTGAGCGAAAAGAATGTGAGCGAAAAACGCGGCTGGTATCGGGCAGACGCTCTCCAGGGTTTGGTTCGCTCCGCCTCTGATGCTCACTGACCGCCACCCAGCTTCTGGAGTTTCTAAGGCATTTATTATGTACTCTGACGATTTTTCTCAGACTTTGCAAAAGGGGTTTCGCGTTACCCTCGGGGCAACTGCATCCCTCGTTGAGGCCATTCAAGATCCGGACAGCTCTAGGCAGAAGTTTTCTACCCTCGGCGGTGACGTCAACCGTCTCACAGAAGAACTAGAAGTCAAAGGCGAAACAGCCGAGCGCGAAGCCCGTCAGTTTGTGGATTCACTGCTGAGCCAGATGCCAAACCCCTTTACCAACAGTAGTACAGAGACTGAAGGGCCGACTATTACCACCGTGGTTAGCCCCGTAGTAGACGCCTCTGTGCAGGGCGATCTCAATGCTCTTACCGAGGAGCTAGCTGCCATTCGTCAGGAAATTGAGGCGCTTAAGGGCCAAAATTAATAGGCCTTGAGCATTTCGGGCGTCGTAGCATCGGACCGTAGCACAGTCGAAGGCAAGCACGAGCGATAGAACAGAGTTACCTGAGCCATACATGTCTGAACC